>CAZHSL010000093.1:0-8248 GCA_964535185.1 uncultured Corynebacterium sp. | reverse complement strand
GAGGTGTAGAAGGGCGAGAGCCAGATCGCATCGACGCCGAGGTCTGCGAGGTAGGGCAGGCGGGAGGTGATGCCGGGCAGGTCGCCCATGCCGTCGCCGTTCGAGTCCGCGAAGGAGCGGGGGTAGACCTGGTAGACGACGGCGTCGCGCCACCACTGGTCGAAGGTACGGCTCGGGGGTGCGTCGTGGGTGCGGGTCGGGGAAGTCATGGGGTCGGGTACCTCCGATGTCGTGGGCGTGCGGGGAGGGCCCAGCCCGTCGATGCGACGGGCCAGGTTGCGGGTGAGGGTCCGGTTCAGGCGCGGGCGACGAGAGTCGAGCCGGCACCGCTGGCGCTGAGCACCAGGTCACCGTCCTCGGCTGTCGCCCTCGCGTCTCCGAGGGACAGTAGCGGCTCGGAATCGCTGCCTTTTGTGCCGCCGAGGAGCGCGTCGGCCGGGATACGGATCGGCTCGTGAGCGTCCCGGGCGAGGTGAACTATCACGGACGCGTCGGCGTGGACGCGCTCGAAGACCAGTGCGTCGTCCTCGATGTGGAGGAACCGGATGCCGCCGCGGCGCAGGGCCACGTACTCACGGCGAGCGGCGAAGAGCGAGCGATAGATATCGATGAGGTCGAGCTCGACGCGCGGATCGGTCTGGTGGCCGTCGATCACGGCCCACGGCATGGTGGTGCGGGAGTGCTCCCCCGTGGTCCCGACCGCGCCGATCTCGTCGCCCATGAACAGCGTCGGGACGCCGGGCAGGGTCGCGAGGGCTGCCGCGGCGACGAGCTGGCGGCCCTTATCGCCGACGACGGTGCGGATGCGGGGGGTGTCGTGTGAGTCGAGCTGGTTCTGGGAGTGGCAGCGCGAGGGCCAGGGCATCTCGGCGTTGTAGCGGATGAGGGTCTCCGCCGCGGCGGAGCCGGAGATGCGCGGGATGGTGGTGGGCAGGCCGAGCCAGTTGAGATCGGAGGCGGGATCGGCGAGCCAGGCCCACAGCGGCCGCGTGAAGCCGGCGTAGTTCATCGTGCCGTGCCAGCCGTCGCCGACGAGGTCGCCGGTGGCGTCGTGGCCGTGCTCGGCGACGAGCCAGGTCTCGCGTCCGGTGGCGGCAGTCGTCTCACGCATGGTCGCGCGCAGGGCTCGGGCGACGTCGTGGGCGAGGTCGACGTCACCGGAGCGCCCGGTCATGTTCGCGACGTCGATGCGCCAGCCGTCGGCCTCGTACGGCGGCTTCAGCCACTGCGCGACGACCGAGTCCTGGCCCTCGTAGAGCGCGCGGCGCATCGGCTCGGACCGGTGGTCCAGCTTCGGCAGCGTGGGGACGCTCATCCAGCTCTCGTACTCGTGGGGATGGTCGGTGAAGAGGTAGTAGGCGGTCTCGGGGGCGTCGGGATCGGCCTGGGCAGTGCGGAACCACCGATGGGTATCGCCTGTGTGATTCGTGGTCAGGTCCAGGACGAGGCGCATGCCCCGCTGGTGCAGGGCGCGGGAGAGGTCGGCCATGGCCTCGTCCCCGCCCAGCAGCGGGTCGATCCGGGTGAAGTCCGTGGCGTCGTAGCGATGCACCGAGCCGGCCGGGAACACCGGGGTGAGGTAGACGGTGTCGGCCCCGAGCGACTGGATATGGTCCAGCCGCTCGACGATGCCGCGCAGGTCGCCGCCGTAGAACTCGTGGCCGCTGATCTCACCGCGGACGGAGGGCTCCGCTCCCCACGGCATGGGCCGCGCCCAGTCGGGCAGCTCGGCGTGGGTCGGCAGGCCGACCGCATCGGTCGGCGACTGGCTGGAGCGGGCGAAGCGGTCGGGGAAGATCTGGTAGACGATCGCGTCGTCGACCCATTCCGGGGCGGGGTCATGGAGGACGAGGCGAAAGTCGGCCGAGTCGGAGACGTCGAACGGGAACAGTCCCGCGGCGTTGAGCCATCCGTACGGGAACGGGGAGCCCTCCTCGCCGATGAGGCAGAACCGGTAGGTGGTCACGAGGTTCGCGACAAGGATCTCGCCCTCCCACCAGGTCCCGGTGGCGGTGCGGTCCGCAGGCGCGAGCCGGGAGGCGACGGGCTCGGCGTCCATCAGGGCGCGGACGGCGACCGTGCGAATGCGCAGGGCATCGGGGACGTGGACACGGACTGTCACCGTGTCGCCGAGCTTCGAGGGCGGCTGCGGGAGGCTGAGCCGGTCCGCTCCGTGGTAGGGACGGTCGATCGGTGCGATCGTGGGGAAGGACGCGTTGATGGGAATCAACCTTTCACTCACTTCACGGCGCCAGCGGTGGAGCCGCCGACGATGTACTTCTGGAGGTACTGGTAGAGCGCGATGACGGGGATCATCGTGAGGACGGCTCCGGCCGCGAAGACGCCGAGGTTGGCTGAGCGGTCGCCCTCGAGCATCCCGAACATGCCCACGGCGAGGGTCTTGTTCTCGTTGCTGGTCAGGAAGATCGAGCCCAGCAGGAACTCGCTCATGACTCCGACCAGGGACAGCAGCAGCGTGGTCGCGATGATCGGCGCGAGCGCGGGGACGAGGATGAGACGGAACAGTTGGAAGTGCGTGCAGCCGTCGAGGATCGCTGCTTCGTCCAGCTCCTTCGGGACGGTGTCAAAGAAGCCCTTGATCAGCCAGACCTGGCCGAGCGATCCGCCCATCAGCACCAGCAGGTAACCGGGCAGGGAGTCCAGTCCGAGCACGGGCACCGCATCGCCGAGGTCGGAGATCATCACGTAGATCGCGATCATCGACAGCACGGCGGGGAACATCATGATCAGAAGCAGCGCGAGCATCCCGCCGCGCCTACCGGTGAACCGCATGCGGCTGAAGGCGTAGGCCGCCAGCAGCGACAGGAACACCTGGGTGGCCGAGACGACGACGCACACGACGACGGTGTTGGCGTACCAGCGCAGGAACGGCCCCTTCGCTCCGCTGAGCAGGGTCTCGTAGTTGACCAGCGACACCTGCCGCGGGATCAGGTCGGTGGAGGCGACCGACCCCAGCGGGTTCAGCGAGGCGGACAGGACGTAGAGGATCGGGATAGCAGCGAAGGCGATCGCGGCGACGCCGACGAGGTAGCGCCAGCCGATCTCGGCGAACCAGCGGCCGGCGGGCATTCCGCGCCGACCCTCGGGACGAGCGGGATTCATGGAGGTCATCTCGGTTCCTCTTCTCAGTGGACGTTCTCGAGGGCGCGGGTGATGCGGAACTGCAGCGCCGCGATGACTCCGGTGAGCACGAAGAGGCACACGGAGACCGCCGCCGCGAAGCCGAAGTCCGCTCCGGATCCGCCGAAGGCGATCCGGTAGACCATCGAGATGAGGATGTCCGTCGCACCGCGGGTGTACTCCCCGGCGGGGAACGGCCCGCCGCCGGTGAGCAGCTCGATCGCGTTGAAGTTGTTGAAGTTGAAGGCGAAGTTCGCCACCAGCAGTGGGGCGACGGCCACGAGTAGTAGCGGGGCGATGATCTTCGCCGTGGCCTGCAGCGGAGAGGCCCCGTCGATCCGGGCGGCCTCCTTCACGTCGTCCGGGATCGCCTGCAGCGCGCCGGTGCACACGATGAACATGTATGGGAACCCCATCCAGAGATTCGTCAGCAGCACCGCTGCCTTCGCGAGCGTCGGGTCGCCGAGCCAGTCCAGGCTCGTGCCGAGGAGGTCGTTGATCAGGCCGAAGTCGCGGTTGTAGAAGTTCGACCAGATCAGCAGGGCGATGAATCCCGGCACGGCGTAGGGCAGCAGCAGCAGTGAGCGGAACAGGCGCTTGCCACGCAGTCGGTCATCGTTCAGGGTCAGCGCCAGGAACAGACCGACCACGAATGTGAGCACCATCGACCCCGCCGCGAACACCAGCGTCCAGACGAAGGACGTCAAAAATTGGCCGCCGATGCTGGCATTAGTGAACAGCCGCTCATAGTTCGACAGCCCGATGCTCTGCAGCCAGGACTGGGAGAATGCGCGGTTGCCGTCGGCGTCGACAAAGAACTCCGAGTCACCGACCTTCCCGACGGTGTAGACCTCCCCAGTCCGGGCGTCCGTGATCGAGTCCGAGGCCTCGTCGTAGCGCAGAACGGTCGTCCCCTCGTAGGCCTGGTTCACGCCCATCGCCCGGATCGCGCTGTCGCCATCGACCTCGACCGCGACCTGCTCAATCTGGTCATAGGCGTCATTGACCTCCCGCGGGGTCAGGACCGTGGCCCCGTCTACCTCGGTGACGCGACCATCAACGACCGTCACCTCACCCTCGGTCAGCGGCGTCAGCGGCTGTTCCAGGCTGCCGACGAAGGCCTCGTCGGTGCGCGGGTCGACCAGGTAGAGCTCGAACGGCCCCTCGGCCGGGTTGCCCATCGTGGCGATCGTGAGGTTGTATCGCGGGGAGTCCGCGGTCTGCTCTACGGAGTTCCCGACGATCGAGGCGATCGCCTGCTCCTTGGTGCCGCGCGTGCCATCGCCGAAGTTGGTGAACGAGTAACCCACCGTCATCGCGATCGGTGTGATCAGGAAAACCACGAGGAAGAACGTCCCCGGGAAGAGGTACTTCCCCGGGATGAACCGGCGAGTCCCGTAGAGCAGGAAGATCGCCGCGGCGCTGACCAGCAGGACCGCGAGCCAGAGCCAGTTCTGCTGGCCGATCAGCACCGGCGCGTAGAAGACCGCGATGGCCAGCGTGGCCCCGAGGACGAGGACCCGGGCGAGGACCGCGGTCAGCGAGAGGGAGCGCGTTCGAGGGATGCGAGCGTTGGACGACGGCACTGTGGCAACGCCTTTCAGACGAGATACTCGGAACAGGTGGAAGGCCCACCCGCGCCGTAGATCTGGCGCGGGTGGGTTCGCGTCAGCCGATCTGGGCTGCGATAGCCTCGCCGGCCGAGACCATGGTCGACTCAGGCTCCGCGCCGCCGACGATCGCGGCCTGGGCCTTGCCCAGCGGGCCCCACACGGCTGCCATCTCCGGGATCGACGGCATCGGCTCGGCGTCCTCGGCGTACCGGGCGATCTCCACGAGCTCCGGATTGTCCGTCGCAAGCTTCTCCTGCAGTTCGAGATTCACCGGCGGGAGCTTGTTCTCGGCGAACATCGCTTCCGGGATCTCCGTGGAGGCCGCGATCTCGTTGACGAACTGCTCGGCGAAGGCGCGGTTCTGCCCCGAGGCTGCGACGAAGAACGAGTTCACACCGGCGAACGGACGAGCCGAGTCCATACCCTCGAAGCCCGGGACGGGAGCGAGGGCGTAGTCGATGCCCGCCGTCTCGATCTCCGCCACGGCCCAAGGTCCTGTGACCAGGTATGCCGCCTTCCCGCCGGTGAACAGCGAAATGCTGTTCTCCCCTGTGATCGAGGTCTTGAGCACGCCCTGCTCTCCGAGCTCACCGATCTTCTGGCCAGCGCGCACGGAGCCCTCCTTGCCCACACCCAGGTCACCCGGGTCGGGGTCACCATTCGCACCGGTGCCGAAGAGGTACCCACCGGCGGAGGTGTAGAGAGGCTGCATGTGGTACGGATCGCCCCCCTCGCTCACCTGTAGCGAGAGCACGTTGTCTGCTCCCCCGGCCTGGCCCGCCGCCACCAGTTCCTCGATCGTCTTAGGTGCGGGGACGTCGGTCAGTGCCTTGTTCGCGTACAACGCGAGCGTCTCGACCGAGTACGGCACGCCATAGGTCTGCCCGTCATAGGTCGTGGCGCTCAGCGCGATCGGAGCGAGCCTGTCCGCGGCGTCGCCGGGCAGCTGCACCGGGGTGATCGCCGAGTTCTGCACCAGGTTGCCGATCCAGTCATGAGCGCCCACGACGACGTCGGGACCGTTTCCCGCCTGATTCGCGGTGATAAACGATCCCTGCAGATCACCGGCCACAGCCTGCACTGCAACCGTCAGGCCGTTCGCCTCACCCCACTCGCGCGCCGCGGCGTCGAGGGAGTCGGCCTTGAGCTGGTCGGCCCAGATCACCAGATCTGCTTCCGCTCGAGCCGGAGCGTCCCCGGAGCCACCCCCATCGGAAGCCGTGGCGCCGGCATCGGTCGGGGCGTCATCGCTGCACGACGTCAGCGCGATCCCGGCAGCGCCGAGAGCAGTGGTGGACAGCAGGGTCCTGCGGGAAATCTTCACAACGTTCTCCATCGAAGGTGTGGCGCGGCTCGAATCCGAGACGGCGCAAGGCTGGTCGAGCGATCGCCCTCGAAGCTAGAAAGACCCACGGATATGCGCAAGAGTGCGCAACAATTTGTAGCCTCACGCGCAACGCATCCCCGGGGGGGGTTCCCCGGGCTGGCACAACCGCCCTATGAGACCGAAGCTGCCTCCGAAACCGAGTTCGGCGAGTGACCTCCTGGCCTGGGCGTATGTTCGTGCCCTGTGTCGTTGGTCAGAACCCCCTCCCCGCCCGAGCACGACTCCTGACGTGCCAGCACGCGCGGCGCGCCGACGAGGCAGGAGAAGCAGTCCCAGCGGGTTTAGTGGCCTAAATCTGCTCGAGAATGCGCAACTTTTTGCGCACGACGGTACGGCTCCTCTACCGTTGTGACTCGCCGCGGATGCCCCACGTTCGGAGAGTTGGTCGGCATTGATTCTGAGGCGTCGTCCCACCGAGCCAGCACCCGAACACGAGGAGACCGGCATCATGAGAGTCAGGCTCGCCGACATCGCGCGCGCGGCCGGCGTCAGCGAGGCGACGGTCTCGCGAGTCCTCAATGAGCGGGGCCGCGTTAACGAGGACACCCGGCAAGCGGTTCTCTCCGTCGCCCGTCGATTGGGGCGCGACTTCCTGCCCGACGGTGGCGGGGCGCAGAGTCTCCCCCCGATGGTCGGCGTCCTGGTCCCGGACGCCGAGGACCAGATCCATTCCCAGTGGATCGACCAGCTGGAATCCGAGCTCTTCGACCGTGGAGTAGCTGCACTCGTGGGGGTGAGAACCCGCACGGTAGCCAGGGAGCGCGAGTACCTCCTGCGGTTCTCCAGAGCAGGAGCACGGGGCGTCATCGTCGTCTCAGGGTTTCACGCCCTACCTAGCTCCTCCGTCGCCCACTACGACGTGCTCGCCCAAGTAGGCGTGCCGCTCGTCGTCGTCAATGGGCCGCACGACGACCTCGATGCCACGTTCGTCTCCACTGACGTCGAACGCGCCATCGATCTGTCGCTCGCCCACCTCCGAGCTCTCGGACACCGCTATATCGGGCTTGCGATCGGGGACGAGCCGACCTGGCCCGTGAATCGGAAGGTCGAGGCTTTCAGGGCCCGGCAAGTTGCGCTCGGCGTCAAGACTCCCGAGATCGCCTACACCACCTCGTCGTCAGCCGGCGGCTTCGAGGCTGCGGTCGAACTCATCGGGCGCCGTGTAACCGCGATCATCTGCGGCAGCGACGCCATGGCTGCCGGAGCGATTGACGGTGCGCACTCTCTCGGAGCATCGGTGCCTGGCGACGTCTCGGTGATAGGCCATGACGACGTCAACTGGGCTGATCTCACTGCTCCCCCGCTCACGACCGTCCGCCAGAACGTGCCGCACATGGCGCAGTCCGCGGTCCGCGCCCTGCTCAGCGCCGGTGAAGGCAGCCGACGACCGCGGCGGACCGAGCTGCTCGTCCGCCCCCAGCTCATCGTCCGCGGAACGACCACCGCAGCGCCGAGGACGGCGACTGACCGAACTCATGGCCAATCGCCCCGCCCGGGGCCGACTAGGCCCGCAACTCCGGCCCGTCCGGGTCTGAGCGCACACTGAGGCCATGAGCGAGCGCCACACCCACTAGTTGAGCAGGTCGCGGACCAGCAGACCCACGTTCCTCCCTTCCGCCCACACAGGATCCTCCAGCCGCTCCTCGATCTTGCGGAACCCTCCGTCCGGGACGGCGTGCCCGGCCCGCTCCAGCAGATCGACGACGGCAGCCGCCGCCTCCCCGGGGCCACCCCCGCCATACCCGTAGTTCATGCCCACGTGCACGTTGTGGGAGGGGACCATGGCAACGATCTTGCGGTCCCTCTCGAGGAACAGCGGAACGTCGCCAGCCGTGATGCGGGCCGACACGAGGGCATCGTCGAGATGGACAGGCCTGTCCGCGGCGATGGTCTGGACAACCCCGGCCCACACGCGGCCGCTGGAATCATGCCCGGTGCCCACGTGAATCGGCCCAGGTTCTCTGCCGCTACTTTGTGGGTGCGGGCTCTCGGGTGAGGGCCTCGTAGTGGAGCGTCTCGAACTCTATCGGGGTGAGCATCCCGAGCGTGCCATGGAGGCGCCGGTTGTTGTACCAGTCGACCCAGCCGGCGGTCGCGAACTCGACGT
>CAZHSL010000092.1:6549-8282 GCA_964535185.1 uncultured Corynebacterium sp. | reverse complement strand
CAGCGCGGCCAGCACGGCATCGAGCGCATCGTCCTCGGACTCGCACAGCGGCCGGTGCCCGTTCCAGTCCAGGTCGGGCAGACGCGCGGCGAGCGCGTCGACCAGAGCGGCCCTCGGCACCGTGTTCCTCGTCCCCTTGTAGCCGCGATGGGCGAGCCCCCAGCTGCGCAGCGCCGCAGCGGGGTACACCTCGCAGATCGCGCCCGAGCCGTCCCGCGCGACGTCGAGGCCGAGCTCCCGCAGCCGGGACTCGATCCCGGCCCAGCGCAGCGCCGGATGGGCGATGCGGTCCGTGGCGACGCTCAGCGGGGTCAGCCCCGTCCGGCGTCGCACCGCCAGATCCGTCTCCCGCATCGCCAGGCCGCGACGCCAGTCGTCCCCGGTGGACTCGGGTGCCGACAGCTCGTGCGCGGCGTGGGCGGCGAGCAGGTCGACGAATCGTCGGGGCCAGCCCAGAGGCACGTCGATCCCCGCCTTCGTCGCCCGCGTCACGGCGTCGACGAGGACCTGATCCGCCGCCCCGGTCGCCACCTCGTCGAGGACGCAGCGCTGTCCGTCCTGGACGAGCACGGCCACGGCGGTGCTGCGGGGCTGGGCGGCGAGGTCGATGCCGACGTAGACGCGCTGCATCGCTCCAGGCTACCGAGCACCAGCGGAGGGTTCCGGGCGTGTGTTCCTGCGGGTGACCAGCACCGGCGTCCCGTAGCGTGGGCCTGTGCCCCAGCCCACGCCGCCCCGTCCCGCACTCCGGCTCACCCGGCGGGGTCGCCTCGTCCGCTCCGGCCTGGTGCTGCTGCTCGCGCTGCTGCTGATCCTCGCCGTGATCGCGACCGTCCGCGCGCTCGGCGGGGCAGACGCCCCCGACGGCGCCGCCGCTGGCGCCCCGGCCTCCGCCGCGGAGAGCCCGGCCGCCCCGGGCGAGGACGGGACGGATGCCGCCGAGGAGCCTGCACCCTCCCCCGCCCCAGCCGGGACCGGGGAGGACGAGGAGGCGGTCACCGGCGGAGACGCTGAGGAGGACGCCGAGGAGCAGAGCGCGGAGCTCGTCCGCTCGGGAACCGTCGGCGACGGCACCTGGACGCTCACCGCGCCCGCCGCTGCGCCGTCCGAGGCGGAGGGGGACGTGCGCACGTATGCGGTGCGCGTCGAGGGCGGCCTCGGGATCGGGGCCGAGGACGCGGCCGCGCAGATCGCGGCGGTCCTGGCCGATCCCCGTGGGTGGCAGGAGATCGAGGACGTGACCTTCCAGCAGGTCGCGACGCTCGAGGAGGCCGAGCTCACGATCTCGCTCGGGTCCCCTCCCACGGTGGACGAGCTGTGCCTGCCCGCACGGACCGGCGGGCTGTGGAGCTGCCGTGTCGGGCCCGACGTGGCGCTGAACTCGGATCGCTGGCTGCACGCCACACCCACCTACGAGGACCTGGGCGAGTACCGCGCCTACATGATCAACCACGAGGTGGGGCACTTCCTCGGGCACGACCATGCATCATGCGGCGGCGCAGGGGATCCGTCGCCGGTCATGCTCCAGCAGTCGATCGACCTGCAGGGCTGTGTGCCGAACGCCTGGCCCGCCGAGGAGTCCTCCCGCTGAGGGCCGTGACGCCCGTCGGAGCTGCGCTGCTCAGGAGCGGACGGGATGCGGCTCCGCGCCGGTCTCCGCGGCCCGTCGCCGGGACCGGATGTCCCAGTCCACGATCAGGCGCAGGAACAGTCCGCCCGCGAGGAGGCCGCCG
>CAZHSL010000092.1:0-6449 GCA_964535185.1 uncultured Corynebacterium sp. | reverse complement strand
GTCGCCAGGCGATCGCCGCCGCGACGGCCAGCAGGACGGGCAGGCAGATGGCCTGCCCGGCGATGGGGTCCAGCACGTTCTGCGCGAAAGGCAGCAGGCTCGGGTCGAGCCGGTACAGCCAGCGCTTGGCCAGGAACAGGTCGGCGTCCTGGAACGGGCCGGCGGCGACGACGATCACCAGCACCAGGGCGATGGCGAGGCTCGGCGCGGAGGTCAGCCGGTCCCACCAGGTCCGCTCACGCGCCACAGGGAGACTCCCTTCGAAACCGGAGTCGAGGAGAGCCTCGCGGGGGGAGTGCATTTCGGCGACCATCGATGAGAAAGTCTAGGATCCCTGTGAACGCGAGCGGGCACCCGAGCGGTCAACCTCTCATTCCCGTCGCTGCGCAGCCGGGAGATGCGCTGACCCGGCGGGCCGCGACGTCCCTCAGAGCCACCCCTGCTCACGGGCGATCCCGAGCGCCTCGGCCCGGTTGCGGGCCGAGGTCTTCCCGATCGCGCTGGAGAGGTAGTTGCGCACGGTGCTCTGCGAGAGGTGGAGGGTGCGGGCGATCTCCGCGATCGGTGCGCCGCCCTCGGCGGCGGCGAGCACGTCCCGTTCGCGCCCGGTGAGCGGGTTCGGGCCCGCCGTGAGGGCACGGGCCGCGAGATCCGGGTCGATGACGCTCTCCCCCGCCGCGGCGCGTCGGATCGCGGAGGCGAGCGCGGTGACGGGCCGGTCCTTCACCAGGAAGCCGCGGGCGCCGGCGTCCATCGCGCGGCGCAGATAGCCGGTGCGGCCGAACGTGGTCACCACCACCACCTCGGTGCCCGGGCTGCCGGCGAGCACGTCGGCGATGAGTTCGAGTCCGCTGCGGCCGGGCAGCTCGATGTCCAGCAGCAGCACGTCGGGCCGGTGCGCGGCGACGGCGTCGATCACCTCGTCGCCCCGCGCGACCAGGGCGACCACGCGGAGGTCCGCCTCGAGCTCGAGCAGGCTCGCCAGGGCGGAGCCCATCATGGTCTGGTCCTCGGCGATCATCACGGTGATCGGGCCGGGCGCGGCCTCCCCGCTCATGCTCCGTCTCCTCCCCCGCTCCCGGGCGGCTGCAGCGGCACGCTCACCCCGAGCCGGAACCCGGCATCGTCGGGTCCGGCCACGAGCACGCCGCCGCAGTGCTCGATGCGGGTGCGCAGCCCGGCCAGTCCGGAGCCGGTGCGCACGGCACGCGGCTCCCCCGCTCGGCCGACGGCGGCGCCGTCGTCGGTGATCTCGACGGTGGCCTCGCCGCCCACTGCCTCGATGAGGATGCGGCAGCGCCGTGCGTCCGCATGACGGATCACGTTCGTGCTGCCTTCGCGCACCACCCAGGCGAGCACCTGCTCGACCTCGGCGGGCAGGGGAACGTCGGCGCCGTGGATCTCGCCCCGCACCCCGGCGTCGCGCAGGGCGCGCTCCGCCTCCTCGAGCTCCTCGCGCAGGCTCGTCGTGCGGTAGCCGACCACGGCCTCGCGCACCTGGTCCAGGGCGCTGCGGCCGATGCGTTCGATGCCCTCGGCGTGCTCGGCGGCGACCGCCGGGTCCGCGGCGGCGAAGCGGCGCGCGGCCTCCGCCTTCACGACGATCACGGACAGGGTGTGGCCCAGCAGGTCGTGCAGGTCGCGGGAGAAGCGCTCCCGCTCCTCGACCACGGCGGCGCGCGCCAGCCGCTCCCGGGTCGCGGCGAGCGCCGCGGCGGTCTCGACCAGGCAGCCGATCAGGTGGGCACTGAACCCGGCCATGTAGGTCAGCACGGCCAGGACCAGGGCCTGCGCGACGCTGCCGGTGGTGATCCCGGCCGCCACGGCGCCGCTGACCGCCAGGGCGCCCACGACTCCGAGCGCGCGCCGCGGGCGGATGCCGGTGGCCATGCCGAGGGCCAGCAGCGGATAGAGGAAGACCTGGTGGGCGTCCCAGGCCACCTGGTAGACGACCACGACTGCGGTGGTGAGGACCACCAGGACCTCGGTGGCCGGCCCCGCACCGCTGCGGTGGCGCAGCAGCACGGTGGCGAGATGCAGCCCGGCCAGCAGCAGCACGGTCAGCACCTGCGCGGCGTCCGCCCGCACCATCGCTGAGAGCAGCGGGCCGGCCAGCAGCAGAGGGGTCCAGGCGAGGGGGTACCACGTGCTGCGTCGATGGGCGAACCAGGGCTGTGCGCGGGCCCCGGTCTCCGGGGTCCGGGCAGCGGGTCGGGCGCCGATGCTCATGATGCCTCCGCGGTCACAGTACGCGGCGTGAGGCTGCGGCGCAGTCCGACGAGCAGGACCCCGCCGACGACCAGGTGCATCAGCTCGAGCGCCAGCAGGACGGCACCGGTGGCGCCGCTGAGGGGCGGCCCGACCAGCGACACCAGCAGCACGACCGTCCCGACTCCCGTCCAGGAGGCGGGGCCGTGCGGGAACCTGGCGAGAAGGGCGAGCAGCGCCCAGGCCGCGGTGCCGCCGAGGAGGGCCGAGAGGGCGATGGCCGGCGGGCCGACGGTGCGGTCCACGGGCGCGACCTCGAGCGGGAGACCGGCGAGGGGGACGGTGAGCACCCAGATCATCACGCCGGCGGCTGCGGCGAGGAGGAGGGAGGCCGAGGCGCGGACCGGTCGGACCCGTCGGCGGGGAGGGCTCTGCCCCGCATATGCTCCGGCGCCGGCAGGGGGAGGGGAGGTGAGGGGGAGGTTCGACATGGCGTGCTCCGTGATCTCGAGGGGCGCATCGGGAGTCGATGGCTGTCCTCGACGCTACGGAACCGGCGAGTGCCCGCGGCAGAGCCTCCCGTCCCCGGTCGAGCAGGACATCTGTCCTGCCCCTTGCTCCGCGGTGCCGCCCGGTCAGCGCGCTCCGATCTCCTCGAGCTCGCGCTGTCGGCGCCGCGTCTCGGAGAGGAGGACCGTGCTGAGCACGCTCGCGCCGATCAGAGCGAGGGCGATCAGCACCCAGATGCCGATCGCGGGATCGATGATCTCGACGACGAAGAGGAGCACCACGGCGGCGATGAGGACGGCGCCCTCCACGAGGGCGAACCGGACGAAGAACCGCTGCATCCGTGCGCTCTGGGCGCGGCGCAGCTCATCGACGGCGGTCGTGCTGGAGGCGCTGGTGTCGCTCATGCGCCCATTGTACGGATCCCCACCGGGCCGCACCGGGCCGCAGGGCGCCCGACGATCTCTGGGTAGACTGATCTACCCAGTCAATGGAGCAGCGCGAGAGGATCAGCGCGAGGGGACGGGGACAGGGATGAACGATGCACGGAGAGCAGGGACCGCGCGCGAGCGCCTGCTCGCGGCCGCCTCGCGGCTGTTCTACGCGCAGGGGATGACGGCCACCGGCATCGACGCGGTGACGGCCGAGGCCGGGGTGGCGAAGATGAGCCTGTACAACAACTTCTCCTCGAAGGAGGAGCTGATGCGCGCCTACATCGAGACGCGGCACCGCGAGTGGGTCACGCTGTTCCGCAGCCGGGCGGAGGAGGCCGGCTCCCCTGCCGGGCGGGTGCTGGCCGTGTTCGACGCCTACCTCGACCACGCGTCCCTCGCCTACGACCACGGCTTCCGCGGGTGCGGGCTGCTGAATGCGGCGGCGGAGCTGCCGGCCGGCTCCGCCGGGCGTGAGACGGTGCGGCGCCACAAGGAGCAGGTCGAGCAGATCCTCGCCGAGGAGCTGACCCACGCGGGCGCGGAGGACCCGGCAGGGACGGCCGAGCACTTCTCGTTCCTGCTGGAGGGCGCGATGAGCCGGGCAGGGCTCGAGGGGACACCGGATCGTCTGCGCGCCGCCCGCCGGCTGGCCGTCGCGATGATGGAGACCGCGTGAGACGCGGCCGGTCGGGCGGCCTCGCCGCGATCACGCTCACGTCGATCCTGTGGGGCACCACGGGGACGGCGGCGACCTTCGCGCCGGGTGTCGGACCGCTCGCGATCGGCGCGGCCGCCCTGGGCATCGGCGGGCTGCTGCAGGCAGCGATCGCCGTCCCCGCGTTGCGCCGGGCCGGGCCGGGCCTGCGCAGGCATCGGGCCGTGGTGCTGCTCGGGGCGCTCGCCGTCGCCCTCTACCCACTCGCGTTCTACAGTTCGATGCACGTCGCGGGGGTCGCCGTCGGCTCCGTGATCTCGCTGGCCTCCGCACCGCTGGCCTCAGGGCTGCTGGAGCGGTGGATCGACAGGGCGCCGCTGAGCCGATGGTGGATGCTCGCCGCGGGCCTCGGCATCGCCGGCAGTCTCGCGCTGTGCGCCTCGACCCTCGATGCACGGCCGGCGGCCGCGGCCCCCACGGCACTCGGCATCGGGCTCGGCCTGGTCGCGGGCGCCACCTATGCGAGCTTCTCCTGGTCCGTGCACCGCCTCCTGACAGCGGGGATCGCCCGGCCGGCCGCGATGGGTTCCGTGTTCGGTGCGGGCGGCGCACTCCTGCTGCCGGTGCTGCTGCTGACCGGCGCGCCCCTGGTCGCCTCGGCCCAGAACCTCGCGGTGGCCGGATACATGGCGCTGGTGCCGATGTTCCTGGGGTACGTGCTGTTCGGCATCGGGCTGACCACGGTCCCGGCGAGCACGGCGACCACCGTCACCCTCACGGAGCCCGCGGTCGCGACCGTCCTCGCCGTCGTGATCGTCGGCGAGCGTTTGGGGCCGGCCGGGTGGGCGGGCCTGTGCCTGATCGCCCTGGTGCTGGTCGTGCTCGCGCTCGCGCCGACGAACCTCGCGCCCGCCCGCCCGACCGCCGCGTGCACGCCCGCCGGAGGGATGCCCTCGTCGGCGCGCCGACACGCGCCCTCGACGACGCCCCCACGCTGAGACGGGAGGCCGGTCGAGCCTCGCGATCAGCACCTGCGGGAGACCACCCCCGAGGACGGAGGGAAACCCCGGGGCGGAGGGCTCCGATCCTGCGTACCGTCGAGTCCATGGACACCCTCTTCGACACCCTCCGCTCCACCGGGATCCGCCGCGGGCCCGAGCGCCTCGCCGGCGGCATCGGGGGCGGCCTCGCCCGCCGGTCCGGCCTGAACGTCTGGCTCGTCCGCGCGCTGGTGCTGGTGTCCTTCCTGCTGCCCGTGCTGGGCGTCGGGGCGTACCTCGTGGTGTGGGTGCTGACGCCCTGGCAGGACGGCAGCATCCCGCTGGAGCGCCTGATGGGCGGTGGGCGCGGTGCCGTGTGAGCCGGAGCTGCGGGCTCAGTCCCTGAGCACGTAGCGCAGGGTCTCCACCACCTGCTCGGTGGTCGTGCACCAGGCCTGCGCCTCGGCATCGACCTCCTTGAGCGGGTGGACGATGTCCTCGTCGTGGAGGGTCACGTAGGGCGTGCCGAGCGCGGCGCAGTATCCCGCGTCGAAGGCGGCGTTCCACTGCTTGTACTTGTCGCCGAAGCGCACCACCACCAGATCCGCCTGCCCGATCAGGGTGCGTGTGCGGATCGCGTTGACCTTGGCGGACTGGTGGTCGCGCCAGAACGCACTGGAGTTCTCCCCCAGGTGGTCGCCGGCGGCGTCGCTGGCGGGATGATCGGTCACCGGCGCGGTGAAGACCACGTCGAGCCCGGCGGCCTCGGCGCCTCGCCGGATCTCCTCCCTCCACTCGGTGTGGATCTCGCCGGAGAGGTAGACGGTGAAGCTCACTGCAGGACCTCCTCAGGTCAGGACGGGCTGGCATGCGCTCCCACCATCTCATCATCCACGGCTAGGCTCGGCCATATTGATCTGACGAGGAAGATCGCCGTCGTCACGGGCGGCGGGAAGGGCATCGGCCGCGGCATCGTCGAGGTGCTCCTCGAGCACGGCGCACGAGTCGTCGTGGCCCAGCGGTCGCCGCTGGACGAGGACCTCGCCGCCGATCCGCGCGTGTCGTCCGTCGCCGCGGACTTCTCGAGCACGACGGACTTCTCCGCGCTCGTCGACAGCGCCGTCGCGGCGTTCGGCCGGCTCGATGTGATCGTCAACTGCGCCGGGATCATGATCGAGGAGGATCCAGCGAGCACGACGCTCGCCGCCTGGGACGCGACGACCGCCATCAACCTCCGCACTCCCCTGCTGCTCGTGCAGGCGGCCCTGCCGCATCTGAGCGAGGGTGCCAGCGGCTCCATCGAGGGCATCGGCGCGAACCCGCAGCATGCGGCCTACGCCGCGTCGAAGTGCGGGCTGCACGCGATGACGCGTGCCCTGGCGGTCGACCTGGGCCCGCAGGGCGTGCGCTGCAACGCGATCGCTCCCGGTTGGATCGAATCGGACCTCAGCGAGGCGTACATCGACTCCCTGGAGGACCCGCACGCGGCACGGGAGGAGCTGCGCCGGCTGCACCCGGCAGGGCGACTGGGCCGGCCCCGCGACATCGGCCATGCCACGGCGTTCCTCGCCAGCGACATGGCGTCCTTCATCACCGGTGAGGTGATCGTGGTCGACGGCGGACGGACCGCTCGGCTGCCGACGCCGTCCTGAGCCGGCGCGCGAT
>CAZHSL010000091.1:0-8319 GCA_964535185.1 uncultured Corynebacterium sp. | reverse complement strand
AGCAGGGTCTCGATGCTCTTCTGTGTCATGGCACACCATCCTGCCATCGGTCCGGGCCGCCGCACGCCGACGTCCGGTCCGACGCACCTCCGCCCCACACCCCCTGATCCCGGCTCCTGCCCAGGTGGGACGCACCTGAAAGGCGGATGAAAGCGGCTCCTCCCAGGATCTTCCCCGTCCTGAACCGACCTCGAAGGAGCATCTTCATGATCCGAGTGCCGGCAGCTCCGATCGCCTCCGGACCCGGTGGCGCTGCCTGGGAGACCTCCGCCCGCCTCCTGGACGAGCTCGGCGCCCATGTGCTCGACCTCGCCGGGCACATGGGCCCGTACGCCCCTCTCGCCGTCGCGGGGACCGTCGTCTGGGCGGTGTGGCTGGTCCGCGCGCTGCTGTCGTGGACCACACCCCCGATCGAGAGCGACTTCCGCACCACCACCTCGGTGATCGTGCCCTCCTACCACGAGGACGTCGAGATCCTCATGGAGTGCCTGGACACCTGGCGGGAGCAGGATCCCAGCGAGATCATCATCGTGCTCGACACCGCGGACACTGAGGCGCATGCGCGGATCACCGCGCTGGGGGACCCGCGGATTCAGGCGCTGCTGTTCGACCACGTCGGCAAGCGCAGCGCGCTGGGCGTGGGGATCCGGGCCGCACAGGGCGAGATCCTGGTGCTGGTGGACTCCGACACGCGGTGGACGCCCGGGCTGCTGGAGAACGTGCAGAAGCCCTTCGTCGACCCCCACGTGGGCGGGGTGAGCACACAGCAGAACGTGTACCAGCGCACCAGCAGCCTGTGGCGGCGCATCGCGGACTGGCTGGTCACCCTGCGCTATCACGACTACGTCCCCGCCCAGGGCCGGTTCGGTGCCGTGGCCTGCCTCTCGGGCCGCACCGCGGCCTACCGGGCGAGCGCGGTCCGGCCGGTGGTCAAGGACATGGAGGACGAGTTCTTCCTCGGCCGGCGCTGCATCGCCGGCGACGACGGCCGGCTCACCTGGCTGGTGCTCGCCTCGGGGTACCGCACGGTGCACCAGCGCTCGGCGAAGGCGCTGTCGATGTTCCCCTCGACGTTCACCGCCTTCGTGAAGCAGCGCGTCCGGTGGAGCCGGAACTCCTACCGCTGCTACCTCACCGCGGCCTTCAAGGGATGGCTGTGGCGCGTCCCCGTGATCACCAAGATCACGGTGCTGCAGATCCTGCTCACCCCGATCACGATGGGCATGACCATCGCATACCTGCTGCTCAGCCGCGTGGACCTCACCCAGGTCGGCATCCTCGCCCCCGTGGCGTGGCTGATCCTGACCCGCGGCATCCGCGGCATCTCCCACCTGCGCCGGCACCCGCAGGAGATCCTCCTCCTGCCGGTGGTCGTGCTGGTGGTCATCCTCGTCGCGCTGCCCATCAAGGCCTTCGCCTTCGTGACCATGAACAAGCAGGGCTGGCTGACGCGCAGCGCCAACGCATTCGGCGGGGACGGCCAGACCTCCGGGACCCTCGAGGCTCCCGCCCCGTCGGCCCCGCCGGTGCTCGCCGCCCCCGCTGCGCCGCTCCACGAGCCCGAGCACTCCGCGCCGGCGACCGCGCAGCCGCAGGAGGTGGGCTCATGACCAGGCAGCACGTGCACCTCCCCCTCCCCGCCCTCGCCCGGCGGCTGGGTGCCGCGGCCCTGGCCCTCGCACTGTCCCTCGGTGCGCTCCCGGCCCTCGGCGACGGGCCCGACGGCCCGCCCGTCCTCCCTCCCGGGGAGAGCGAGTACCCCGGGGACCCGTCAAAGGAGGCCGCGCAGGCACGCGCCGAGGACCTCCGGATCGCGGACGTCCGCTCGATGGTGGACTCGTCCCGATGGGCGTTCGCCCCGGGCGCCCCGCCCCTCACGCTGCCCACGGGAGGGACCTCGACGGTCGTCCTCCTGGCCCGGGAGGAGCCCTACACCCTCGCGGAGCTCGCCGAGCTGGTGCCCGAGGCCGTCGAGCGCGAGGAGGACGGCGACGTCCTGATCTCCGCGCACCTGGTCGTCGATCGCGGGGCGACCCTGCGCATCCGCACCGAGGGCGATCGCGCGGTGCACCTCGAGAGCACCCCCGAGAGCTTCGCCTCGCTGACATCGATCGGCGGCACGCTCGATGTCGCCGGCACCGAGGAAGAGCCGCTGCAGATCACGAGCTGGGACAGCTCCCGCGACGGGGCCGACGAGGAGACCTCCGACGGGCGCGCGTACCTCCGCGCCCTCGCGGGAGCGGTCCATGCCCGGGACGTCGACCTCAGCGATCTCGGGTTCTGGTCCGGTCCGACCGGCGGCCTGGCGCTGACCGGCTCCGATGCGCCGCGGATCGAGACGGCGGCCGGGGACGTGATCGCGGACCCGGGCGAGGAGAGCGCCGTCGGCCCCGACCCCGACTCGATGGTGGCCCTGCCCGACCCCGCCCAGGAACGGGCCGAGGACCCGACCTCCGCCACGCTCGAGCGCGTCTCCGTGCGGGACGGGGCGATGGGGCTGTTCGCCGTGAACACCGCGGGCCTCGACGTCCGCGACGCGGAGTTCTCCGACAACCTCCTGGACGGCGTGGTCCTGCACCGCTTCGTCACCGGAGCGACCCTCACGGACGTCGAGGCCCACCGCAACGGCGGGGACGGCGTGCGTGCCGGACGCGGCACCACCGACGTGTCGATCCAGCGCGCCCGCACCGCCCGCAACAGCGGGAACGGGATCACCCTCGAGGGCGGCGCCCTCGCCGACGGCCCGAGCGCCACCGGGGTCGCGACGGGCGCGTTCGGCGGCCACACCGTCACCGACAGCACGGTCACGGGCAACGGCCGCTACGGGATCCAGGTGACCGGCGGGATCGGGATGGCGCTGCGTGGGAACCACGTCTCGGGGCACCGCAGCGGGATCGTGGTCGGCGGCCCCGCGGAGGACATGGAGATCTCCGACAACCGGGTCCACCGCAGCACCCAGCACGGCATCAGCCTCCGCGACGGCATCACCGGCGCGCTGATCCGCGGCAACCGCGTCGTCGGCGCCGACACCGCGGTCTACTCCCGCGGCTCCGCCGGTGAGATCTCCGGGAACTCCCTCTCACGAGTGACGAACCACGGCATCACCGTGATCGACCAGCCGGCGAGGACGACGCTCTCGCGCAACTCGATCGCGGGGCGCGGCCCCGCCGCCATCGACACCTCCCGCTCGGGGACCAGCGTCGCGTCGATCGCGAACCACGCCGAGAGCTGGGAGACGACCACGCCGACGCCCGTGATCCTGCAGCGCATCTTCCAGCCCCTCACGGTCCTGTGGCTGCTGATCGCGGCGGTCCTCGCCGTCTCGGCGAGGGCGACGGTGCGCGGCCGACCGGGCATCCGGCCCCGGTCCCACCCGTACGCCGACCACACGCCGCTGACCGAGCTCTCGGCCGGGCTCGTGCTGCCGCATCCCGACTCGGGGCCCGGCCGTGCCGCCTCCCGCCCACCGCAGGGCCGGCGCCGCCGCACGCACGCCCACCCTGCCGTCGGTCCCGGCGCCGGGAGGACCACCCCCGTCCGAGGAGATCTGCACCCATGACCACTCGCTCAGCTCACCGCTCGCGCACAGTGGCGCTGCTCGCCCTCCTCGGCATCGCCGCGCTCGTGCTCACCGTCGGGATCGTGCTCGGCCTCACCCGGCAGGCCGAGCATCCTCCCGGCACCTCCCCCACCCCGGACGCCGGAGCCTCCGACGGCGGCGCCGACGGCGCGGGCTCCGGCGGCGGCGCCGAGCCCCCGCCGGGCTCCGCCCCGGAACCCTCCCCGCTCCCGGACGAGGCCGAGCGCACCGCGCAGTGCCCCGAGCCGACGACGACCGTCGAGGACGCCGCCGGGCTGCACCGCGCCCTCGAGCAGGCACGGCCCGGAGACGTGATCCGCCTGGAACCGGGCACCTACGAGGGCGAGTTCGTCGCCCGGACCGCGGGCAGCGCGGAGTCCCCCATCACCCTGTGCGGCGACGAGGACGCGGTGCTCGACGGCGGCGCGCCGGACGGCGGCTACACGCTCCATCTCGACGGCGCCTCGTACTGGCACCTCCTCGGATTCACCGTCACCGGAGGGCAGAAGGGCGTGATGCTCGACCGCACCGAGCACTCGGTGATCGAGGGCCTCACCGTCACCCGGATCGGCGACGAGGCGATCCACCTGCGCACCCACAGCTCGCACAACACCGTCGTGGGCAACCACGTCTCGGGCACGGGCCTGCGCAAGCCGAAGTTCGGCGAGGGCATCTACATCGGCTCGGCCGAGAGCAACTGGGAGGAGCTGACCGACGGCGAGCCCGACGCCTCCGACGGGAACCTCATCGAGGCCAACCGCATCGAGGACGTCACCGCCGAGGCCGTCGACATCAAGGAGGGGACCACCGGAGGGATCCTCCGCGGCAACACCTTCGACGGCTCCGGGATCGTCGACGACGACTCCGCCGACTCGTGGGTGGACGTGAAGGGCAACGACTGGCTCATCGAGGGCAACACCGGCACGGCCTCCCCCGTCGACGGGTTCCAGACCCACGAGATCCTCGACGGCTGGGGAACCGGGAACGTCTTCCGCGACAACACGGCCGATATGACCGACGGCGAACACGCCTTCTCGCTCACGCCCGAGCTCGAGAACGTCGTCGAGTGCAGCAACAAGGTCTCCGGCACCGTCCAACAGGCCACCAACGTCAGCTGCGTCGAGGACGCAGCGACCCCCTGACCGCACCACCCCACCAGAGATCCGGAGAGGACATCAGTGACCATCACGACCACCGACCCGACGCCCATCCCCGAGCAGTCCGCGACCGCTCCCCTTCCCCCTGACCAGCCCCCGCACCACCTCACCTCTGCACCCACGAAGGAGACATCGATGCACATGGACGACCTCCCCGGCGGCCGCCTGCCCCGGATCACGGTGATCGGCACCGGCTACCTCGGCGCGACCCACGCGGTCTGCATGGCCCAGCTGGGCTTCGAGGTCCTCGGCGTCGACGTGGACGCCGCGAAGATCGACGCGCTCGTCGAGAGCCGGCTGCCGTTCCACGAGCCGGGCCTCCCCGAGGCCCTCGAGGCGGCCCTGGCCTCCGGGCGCCTCCGCTTCACGACCGACTTCGCGCAGGCCGCGGAGTTCGGCGACGTCCACTTCCTCTGCGTCGGGACCCCGCAGCAGCAGGGATCCGACGCCGCGGACCTGCGGTTCGTCGAGGACGCCGCCACCGAGCTGGCGGCCCGGATCACCCGCCCCGCCCTCATCGTGGGCAAGTCCACCGTCCCGGTGGGCACCGCCGCGCGCCTGCGCGGGCTCGTGCGGAGCGTCTCGCCGGCAGGGGACGACCTCGACCTCGCCTGGAACCCCGAGTTCCTGCGGGAGGGGTTCGCCGTCCAGGACACCCTGCACCCGGACCGGCTCGTGCTCGGCATCGCCTCGGCCCGCGCGGAGCAGGTCCTCCGGCGCGTCTACCGGCCCCTCCTCGAGGAGGGCGTCCCCCTGATCGTGGCCGACCTGGCCACCTCCGAGCTGGTGAAGGTCGCGGCGAACTCGTTCCTCGCCACGAAGATCTCCTACATCAACGCGATGGCCGAGGTGTGCGAGACGGTCGACGCCGACGTCGGCGTGCTCGCCCGCGCCCTCGCGCTCGACGAACGGATCGGCGGGCGGTTCCTCCGCCCGGGCCTGGGCTTCGGCGGCGGGTGCCTGCCCAAGGACATCCGCGCGTTCCGGCACCGCGCCCGCGAGATCGGGGCGGGAGCGGCGGTGCGCTTCCTAGAGGACATGGACGAGATCAACTCCCGGCGCCGCACGCGCACCGTCGAGATGGTGCGGGAGCTGGCCGGCGGCTCCCTGCTCGGCGTGCGCATCGCCGCGCTCGGCGCCGCCTTCAAGCCGAACTCCGACGACGTGCGCGACTCGCCCGCCCTCGAGGTCTCCCGCAGGATGCAGCTCGAGGGCGCCGACGTCACCGTCTACGACCCCGAAGCCGGCCACAACGCCCGCCGCGTGCACCCGGACCTGCGCCTCGCGCCCTCGCTCGAGGACGCGGTGCGGGGAGCGCACGTCACGGTGCTGCTGACCGAGTGGGACGAGTTCGTCACCGCAGCTCCCGAGCAGCTCGGGCAGCTGGTCGCCGAGCGGCGGGTCCTCGACGCCCGGCAGGTCCTCGACGAGGAGCGCTACGCCGACGCCGGCTGGCAGTACCGGACGCTCGGCCGGCCGGTGATCCCATCGAGCATCGATCTCGGCGGCCCGGACGCCGCAGTCGCGCATGCGAGCGACGGTGCGAGCGGCCCTGCGAGCGACCCCGTGAACGGCCACGGGCGGTGCGAGTGCGAGCGGTGCCGGCTCGCCGCGGTCCCCGAACGGGAGGTCCAGCCGGCCGAGCTGTGATCAGCTGCCGGTCCCGACCAGCGCCACCAGCTCCGAGCGGGCCTCCGGGAGCAGCGGGTATCCCACCCGGCGGTAGAAGGACAGCGCCTCGGAATAGTACCAGGCGGCGCGCATCGGGTCCGACAGCGCCACCGCTGCGTCCGCCGCCCGTTTGGCGGCGCGCGCGGCGAACCCCCAGCACCCGCAGCGGCGCGCGATGCTGAGCGCCTCCCTGGCGTGCAGGCGGGCCACCTCCGGCTCGCCCCACATCAGCTGGGCCTTGGACATCGCGGTGTGGGCGAATGCGGCCATCGGCAGGCGTCCGTCCTCCCACGCCGCGTCGATCGCGCGGCGGAACCATGCGAAGCATTCGTCGTCGCGGGCGTCGCGCAGGCAGCTGCCGAGCTCCACGAGGATCGGGCCCCGGTCCACCCGCATCCCGGGCCGGGTGCCGAGCTGCACGGCGCGGCGCGCCGCCGCCACGGCCGCGGCGGTGTCCCCGAGCCGCCGATCCACCTGGCTGCGCACCCGCCACCACCGCGCCGCCGCCTCCATGGCGGGGATCGCCCCCGCGTCATGGGGCGGGCAGGGGATCTCGCGCAGGATCCGGTCCGCCTGCTCGGCCCGCCCGGAATGCGTCAGCAGCAGCGCACGGACCAGGCGGAGCCGCAGGTCCGTGCCCGTGGTGCGCTCCTCGAGCTCGAGGGCCTCGTCCAGGTAGTGCTCCGCGCGGGACAGGTCGCCGGTGACCCCGATGACCGCCGCGAGATCCCCGAGGGTGCTGGCGACCTCGTCCTCCCGGGACCGGGCCCGGTGCACGGCCTCGATCTGCCCGAGCAGCGAGAGCGCCTCGTCGAGCTCGCCCTTCATCGCGAGCGACAGCGCCAGGCGTCGTCGGCTCTGCAGCGCCTCCTGCAGGGTGCGGGAGCCGGCCAGCTCCCGTCGCAGCTCCCCCTCGTCGATGTCGTGGGCGGCGACGGTCCCGCCCTGGCCGGCGTCCTGCCGCGCGGTGGGCCGTTCGAGCACGAGCGCCCGTGCGGCGAGGAGCTCCCGCCCTGGCACGAGGTCGAGCGCCGCGAGCGCCGTGCGGGTGGCCTCGAAGACCTCGATCGCCTCGGAGCGGCGCCCCACGCGGTGCAGGGCGGTCATCCACTGCGCCTGGAGGCTCTCCCTCGTCACGTGCTCGGCGGCGACGGGGGCGATCACGTCGAGCGCGGCCTCGTGCTCGCCGCGGTCCAGGAGGTGCGTGAAGCGCGTCTCCTGCGCCAGGAGGTACATCTCCTCGAGGCGGTGGCGCTCGGCGTTGACGTCGGCGTGCTCGACGTCCGGGAAGGGCGTGCCCTCCCAGAGTCGCACCGCCTCCTCCAAGCGCTGGAGCAGCTCGGAGTCGCCCCGCCCCCGGAAGTGATCGGCGAGCACCTCGGCGACGGCGCTCTCGAAGCGCCAGACGTCGACGGCGTCCCGCGGGACGGTCAGCCGGTAGCCGTCGGGACCGTTCTGGATCGCCCCGCGCCCCAGCCTCGCCCGCATGCGGTGCACCTGGAGGTGGAGCCGGCTCTCGGAGCCGGAGGTCGAGCTCCCCGACCACAGCGCCTCCGAGAGCACGTCGGGCGAGGTCCACTGCGGAGAGCGCAGCACCAGCAGGGAGAGCAGGCGGCGCTGCAGACAGCCGAGGATCGCGCGGGTCTCGTCGCCGACGCGCACCTCGAACCTGCCGATGACGTCGATGACCGGCGGCGCGGCCTCCTCCGTGCCGGGCCTGCCGAGGTGCTCGCCGGTCCCGAGGGCGCCTTCCGTGACGCTTCCGTCCCTTTCAGCCATCGCTCCACCATGGGCTCTTGCCGCGCCCGATGCAATAGTTTAGAATTGAACTATCGCGGGGCGAGCGCCCCGTCCGCAGCCACACGAGGAGCACCCGCCATGCAGTTCGGAATCTTCACCATCGCCGACATC
>CAZHSL010000090.1:0-8379 GCA_964535185.1 uncultured Corynebacterium sp. | reverse complement strand
TCGACCACCCGCATCTGCTCACCCCCTACGGCTGGGGCGCCGAGGACGAGCACGTCGTGATCGCGATGCCGCTGGTCTCCGGGGGCACGCTCGAATCCGTGGTGAAGACGAAGGGCAGGCTCGCCGAGCCGGCGGTCGTGGTGATCCTCGACCAGCTGCTGGACGGGCTCTCGCACGTGCACGCCGAGGGCTGGATCCACCGCGACGTGAAGCCCGCCAACATCATGTTCGAGCCGCGCGGCACCGCCTTCCCCGTCTCCCGCCTGGCGGATTTCGGCATCGCCGTGCACGAGACCGACGTGCGCTTCACGCACGTCGGCATGGTCAACGGCACCCCCGGCTACATGGCCCCCGAGCTGTTCTCGATGGCGGAGCCCGCCCCCTCGCACGACCTGTACGCGGCCGGGGTGGTGGCGATGGTCGCGCTCAACGGCCCGCTGAAGCTGCACGACGGCTCCTTCCGGCCGGACGAGCTGAACCAGTACCTGCGGGGCGTCACCCCGAAGCTCTCCGCCGTGATCCGCCGCCTGGTGGCGGCGCAGCCCGAGGACCGCTACCAGGACGCCGACGAGGTGCGGCGCGACCTGCCCCGGGTGCCGCAGGGCTATCCCCTCACGCACGCCGACGGCACGCCGCTCGCGTTCGACGAGACGCTCGACCCGCTGCCGCCCGACGCGCCCGGCGCCGCCCGGCCGGAGCGTCCGGCACCGCCGTCGGCCGGTCCTTCGATGGAGGCGATCCGCTCCGGCCGCGTGCAGCAGGGGTTCAGCTCCGGCTCGCCGTCCCCGCAGACCGGCCCGCAGTGGGCGCAGCAGACGCCCGGGCAGGGTGCGCCGTCGCCGCAGAGCGCACCGTTCACTCCGCATCCGTACACGGCGACGCAGACCGGCACCGGCGTCGCCGCGCAGACCGGTTCCAGCCGTGGCAGCACGATGATCGCGGTCGCGCTCGGTGCGGTCTCGGCGCTGGTGCTCGGTGTGATCGTCGCGATCGCGCTGCTGCTGGTCTTCGACGGCTCCTCGGCCGCCGCCCCCCTCGAGGGGACGACGGTGAGCAGCAGCGGCCTCTCGCTCACCGGGAGCGGGGCCGGGGACGGGGCCGACCGCGTCCCCGACGCCGAGGCGCCGTCGCTGTCCTGACCCGGGACCCGGAGGCCTGATCCGGCACCGGGTCGCGGCGTCCTGACGCGGAGACGGGGCCGGGCCCTCCTGATGCGGGGCCGTGCCCGCCCCGTCAGCGGCCGAGGACCGCGGTGGTGTCCAGCGACTGCAGCAGCGCCTCGCGGCGCGGATCCATCAGCAGCTCGATGCGCAGCGACGGCGCCCCGGCGCCGCGACCCGGCACCGTCCAGCGCAGACGGGCCCGGCTGAGCACCTCCGCGCCCTCCGCGCGCAGGCCCTCGAGCGCAGCCTGGTCGAGACCTGCGGCGGTCAGCGCCGCGGTGAGGCGGCGCCGACGCTCCTGGCGGGAGATGTCCGGATCCATGTTGTCCGCGAACCAGGTATCGGCGACGGCGTCGTCGTCCTCCCGCAGCCAGGTCAGCGCCGCCTCGGCGGCTTCGAGGGTGCGGGGAGCGGCCTGCGGGCGCCGACGGGCGAGCAGATCGGGCAGCTCCCGCTGCAGCAGGCGCAGGGTCTGCATCGACAGCGGGGTGGCCGGGGCGTACTTCGAGTTCGCCAGCGCCACCACGCCCACGCCCGAGTCCCGGTGCCACACCATGAAGGAGCCGTACCCCGGGTACCCGCCGGAGTGGGAGACCACGTCGCCGAGATCGGGGAAGTGCTCCACGACCAGTCCGAGACCGTAGCCGCGCACCCGGTCGAAGCCGGGGGAGGTGCGGGAGGGGTCGTCGGGATCCGCCGGGAGGGCGGCCAGCGGATGGTGGCGGTGCAGCTGCTGCATCTCGCGGCGGGAGGCGGTCGCCAGCGGGCCGGCCTGCCGGGAGGCGGAGTCCGGGGCGTCGGCCGCGGCGAGGAATCGCACCCAGGCCGCGACGTCGTCGACGGTGGAGAACAGCCCGGCCATCGCACCGTAGACGCCCGGGTCGTCCAGCGGCACCGGCTCGAAGCGGGTGGCGTCGGTGCGGTCGGCGAGGCGATGCCCGGTCGCCAGGTGCGCGGTGTCGATCTCCTCGGCGGACCAGCCGGTGGCGCCCAGCCCGAGCGGGTCGAGGAAGCGGCGCCGGATCTCGCTCGCGTAGTCGCCGCCGGTGACCTCGTCGATCACCCGGCCCAGCAGCGCATAGCTCGTGTTGGAGTACTCGAAGCCGGTGCCGACGCGGTGGACGTGGCCGAGTCCGCCGCGCAGCGTCGCGGCGAACTCCTCGCGCGTCATCGCCTCCTGCCGGTCGCCCCAGGGGTTGTCGGTGACCAGGCCGGCGCTCATCGTCAGCAGCTGGCGCAGGGTGGGCTCGCGCTCGTCGGCGGCGAGTTCGAACGCACCGGCGGCCTCGGGCACGTGCGCGGAGATCGGGTCGTCCAGGCGCAGCCGGTTCTCGTCCCGCAGTGCGAGGATCGTCGCGGCGGTGAACGACTTGGTCATCGAGGCGATGCGGGAGATCGTCCCGCGGTCCATCGGCCCGGAGCCCTCCGTGGGTCGGCCGCCGGTGAGCTCGCGATGCCCGGCGGCGCCATGGGCCAGCACGGCCTGCTGATGCGCGTGTCCACCGATGATCGCCCAGGTCAGGCCTGCTGTCTTGTGCTGCGCGACGGCGGTGTCGAACAGCTCGGCGACGGAGTCGAGCACGGAGGCGGGGAGCACGGGGGAGAGCAGGCTGGTCTCAGGCATGGGAATCACTGTAGGGCCTGCGCCGGCGTCACGCGGGCCCGGTGTAGAAGCTGTGGATCACCGCGGCGACCTCCTCGCCGACCACCTCGGCCAGGCGCGCCGGATCGGTGCGGGCCGGGTCGAACGCGGCCGGCTGCGCGGCAGCGGCGGCGCCGGGCGGCTCCTCGTCGGCGCCGGGATCCGGTGCCGGCTTCGGCTCGCGGGGCGCCACCAGGTCCTCGAGGGCGAGCCCGCGCAGCGTCAGCAGCAGCGCGGGGCGGTCGTCGACGGCCTCGACCAGCACGTACAGCAGTGCGGAGACGTGACGGCAGGGGCCGGGCCAGTCCAGGCAGGAGCAGTCGTGAGACAGCTCCGCGGCGTCGCGGGGCAGGAGGGAGACCTCCGAGGCGGCCAGCTCCGCCTCGATCTGCTGCGGGTACTCACCGGCGGCCAGGCGGGCCGGCAGCTCCGGATGCGCCCGCGCCACCTGGAGGAACGCGCGGCGGTCCTCCGCCCGCAGGGCCGGCAGCTCGAGCCGGGCCTGGTACAGCTCGCCGTCGGCGTCCAGCACGTCACCCCGGGCCGCGCCGGTGTCGACGTCCAGCCACTGCACCCGACCGGCGCGGGCGTCGGCCTTCCCGCGACCCACCCGGGCCGGGCCCAGCAGGCGCTCGGCCCCGTCGCGCAGCGCGATCGCGTGCCAGGCGGTGCCCACCGGTCCGCGCCGCGACCGCAGTGAGATGCTCATGAGCCGTCCTCCTCGTCGTCGAGGGAGAGCAGGTCGAACAGCCGGTCGTCGTCGAGGGAGGCCATCCAGTCCTCTCCCGGGCCCACCGTCAGCTCCGCGAGAGCCTGCTTGTCCGAGAGCACGGTGTCGATCTTCTCTTCCACGGTGCCGGCGCTGACCAGCTTGTTCACCATCACGTCGCGGCGCTGACCGATGCGGAAGGCTCGGTCGGTGGCCTGGTTCTCCACCGCCGGGTTCCACCATCGGTCGAGGTGGACGACATGGTTCGCGGCGGTGAGGGTGAGGCCGGTGCCGCCGGCGCGCAGGCTCAGCAGCATCAGGCCCGGCCGGTCGCGGTGCTGCTGGAACTCGGAGACCATCTGGTCCCGGTCGCGCTTGGAGACCCCGCCGTGCAGGAAGGGGATGTCGATTCCGAACTCGGCGAACTTCTCCTGCCAGTAAGGGACCAGCAGGTGCCCGAAGGTGGTGAACTGCGTGAACAGCAGCGCCTTCTGGCCTTCCTCGAAGGCTGTCTGCAGCAGGTCGTCGACGAGCTCGAGCTTGCCCGAGCGGTGCTCGCCCTCGCGCAGCAGCGGTGAGCCGTCGCCGAGGTAGTGAGCGGGATGGTTGCACACCTGCTTCAGCCGGGTGATGGCCGAGACCACCAGGGTGCGGCGCTGGTTCTCCTCCGCGCCGTCGATCTGCACCATCAGCTCGTCGACGATCGCCTCGTACAGCCCGGCCTGCTCGGCGGTCAGGTTCACGACCCGGCTGAGCTCGATCTTCTCCGGCAGGTCGCGGATGATCGTGCGGTCCGTCTTCAACCGCCGCTGGATGAACGGGCCGGTGACGAGCTTGAGCCGGCTGATCGCTCCGCCGTCCCCCTCCTCCTCGATGGGGGTCGCCACCCGCTCCTGGAAGCTCTTCGCGCTGCCCAGCAGCCCGGGGTTGACCACCTCCATCAGGGAGTGCAGGTCCGCGAGCCGGTTCTCCACGGGGGTGCCGGTCAGGGCCAGGCGGTGCGGTGCCTGCAGCGAGCGGGCGGCGCGGGTGACCTGGGTGGCGGGGGTCTTCACGTGCTGGGCCTCGTCGAACACCAAGCGGTGCCAGGGCACCGCCGAGAGCAGCGGGAGGTCCCTCGCCAGCAGCGAATAGGTGGTGATCACCAGGTCCTTCTCACCGGCGGTGGTCACGAAGGACGCGTCCCGTCGGCGGTCCCCGCCGTGGTGGACGTGCACCCGCAGATGCGGGGCGAAGGTGGCCGCCTCGCGCTGCCAGGCACCGACCACGGACATCGGGCACACCAGCAGGGTGGGGCCCGTGTCCTCGTCCGGCGCCTGGTCGCCGACGCCCTCGCGCTCACGGCACAGCAGGGCCAGCACCTGCATCGTCTTGCCCAGGCCCATGTCGTCGGCGAGGATTCCGCCCAGGCCCTGCCGGTCCAGTGCCCACAGCCAGTTCACCCCGTCGAGCTGATAGGGCCGCAGCGTGGCCTGCAGGCTGCGCGGCTGCGGGTGCGGGAACGGGCCCTCCGCTCCCGGCATCAGACGCGCCAGGCCGCGGCTGCCGCCCGCGAGCAGGGCCGTGACCCCGAAGTCGACGTCCGCCGCGTCGGGGGAGAGGATCAGCGAGAACATCTCCATCCAGGGGGCCCGGCCCTCGATCTCGGCGGGCACCGGCGCGGGAGGCGGGAGCTCCGCGGCGGGGGCGGGCGCGGGCGTCGGCCGCTGCTCGAGCGCCCGGCCGGGAGCCGCCGGTGACTGCGCATCCCGCTGCGCCCTGCGCTCCGAGCGCGTACGCGTGCCGAAGGCCTCCAGGAACCTCTCCGCGGCGCGCAGCGTGCTGGCATCCAGCCGCACCCACTGCCCGCGCAGCCGCACCAGCTCGGACTGCGCCTCGCGGATCTCGTCCATCTCCTCCTCGGTGAGCTCGGTGTCGCCCACCGCGACCCGCCACCGGAAGGACACCATCGCCCCGAGGCCCACACCGGAGCCCTTCCGCTCGCCGGGCTCCTCCTCGACCTCCTGCGGGCGCACGGAGGTCTTCTGCGTGGTCCAGTCGCGCGGCAGCAGCACGGTCACCCCGGCCTCCTCGAGGGAGGGCGTGTCATGGGAGAGGAACGCGGAGGCCTCCGCGGTGGTCAGCAGCCAGTCCACCCCGGTCTCGTCCACGGCGGCGCCGCGCACCGTCGGCGCGAGGCGCATCACGGCGGCGGAGGCCTCGGCGGCGCCGGCGGTGGTGAGGTCGCCGACGGCGCGCAGATCCGCGACCGGGTGCACCGTCCCGTCGGCCTCCCGCAGGCAGGTCTGCAAGGGCCAGGCGGTCCCGACCGGCGGCTGGAACAGCCGCACCACCACCTCGCTGTCCCGCGAGCCGAGGCTCACCCCGGGCCGCCCGGAGTCCACGAAGGCGTCGAAGGCGGCGGTCAGACGGCGCTGGGCGGGGAGGTCCGCGCGCAGCTCGCCCTCGTCCGCGAGCGCCCACAGCACGCCGTGGCGGTCCTCCGAGGGTGCCTCGGCGCGGCGCAGATGCGCGGCGAAGGCGGTGCGGGCGTGCGCGTCCACCAGCGCATGCAGCATCGGCGCGGCGTCCCTCTCGGGGGCTCGCCACTGCATCAGGGGCCGGCCGTACCGCTCCGTCGCCCGGGCCCGCAGGTGACGCCGGGCCACCAGCGACTGCGCCCGCAGATCCAGCACGATCGCCGCGACCAGGTCCGGCATCGCGATCAGCTCGTCGTCCAGCCGCGCCGCTGCGCCGTCCTCGACCAGGGCGGCCAGGTGGGCGCCGAGCTCCTCGCCGAAGCGCTCCTCGAGCAGCGCGGTCGCCGCACCGACCAGGGCGGTCAGGCCGCTGCCGGACAGCGGCAGGGCGGGCACCCGCCGGTCGCCGTCGCGGCCCGCGATCCGCACCCGGTGGCGCAGCTGGTCGGGGGCCTCGGCGAGGGCGTCCGCAACCCCGGCAGGCGCCTCCCGCCGCAGCGAGGAGAGCTCCTCGAGGGCGCGCGAGCGCCCCGGCCCGGTCTGCTCACGCACCCACAGGGCAGGGCCGAGGTCCTCGTCGACGACGAGGTGGAGGCGACGGACGGGCATGGGCTCAGACTAGGCGTCGGGCCCGACGCCCGTCGGTGCGCTGTGGACGGCGCACCGCCGTCCCTGGCGCCGGCCGGTCACAGACCGTCGATGATCAGCGCCGTCGCGTCGAGCCAGGCTTCCTTCGTCCGCCCGGAGACGCGGTCCCAGTCCAGGTGGGAGCCGTCCACGAACTGCTGCTCGTAGGGCACTTCGGTGACGGCGCGGGTGTGCGCCCCGAAGTGCGCCCGCAGCCGGTCGCGCAGCGTCGTGTCGAGCTTCCCGCGGGAGGAGTGGGACAGGATCGTCACCGCGTGGTCGACCTGCTCGGCCAGGCCCGTGGCCCGCAGCTCGTCGATCATCCAGGCCGCGGCGTTGAAGGTGTCCTCGCGCACGGTGGAGATGATGATCAGCTGGTCGGCGCTGTGGACGGCGGCCAGCCAGTTCGAGGCGCGCACGTTGTTGCCGGTGTCGATGACCTTGATCCGGTAGAAGCGCGAGAGCGCGTCGTTGAGCTCGCCGAAGGCCGCGGCGTCGATCGAGGCCGCCGAGCCCGGGTCCTCGTCGGAGGCGAGGATGTCGAAGCGCATCGCGCCCTGCGGCCGCACGTACGGGTCGAGATCGGCGTTGCTCGCCTCGGGGGAGCGCAGGCGGTCGATGTCGTGCAGCAGGTCCACCGCGGTGCGGTGGTGCTCGGTGGGGATCCCGCGCCAGCCCAGCGTGCCGCGGGTCTCGTTGTTGTCCCAGGCCAGCACGTTCCCGCCGCGGGTGACGCCGAGGGTCGCCGCGATCATCAGCGAGGCGGTGGTCTTGTGGGCGCCGCCCTTGAGATTGACCACCGCGATGTTGCGGGGGCCGTCCAGCGGCCGACGGATCCGCTCCAGGCGCTCGGTCTCGCGCTGCTCGCGGCGGTTCGGCCGCGGCGAGATCACACCGCGCGTGACCCGGGTGACGAAGCCGGGGAAGCCGCGGGTGGCCTTGACCTTCGCGGGCTTCGAGGTGGAGGTCTGCAGGTCCTTGAGAGTGGGGCGGGAGCTGTCCGCCTCCGGGGCGGTGCGTGCGGGCAGCGGCCGCTTCTGCGCGGCGGGCTGCTGGACGGGGGCGAACGGCGCCGGTGATGCCGACGGCGCCGACGCTGCGGACGGGGCCGATGCGGCCGATGGTGCGGAGGCTGCGGACGCCGGCGAGGGCGCGGAGGCCGCGGACGGAGCCGACGGGGCGGACGGCGCTGACCGGGCCGACGGCGCCGCGGCGGCGGATCCGGCGGAGGCGGCCGAGGCTTCGGGGGCCGAGACCGCTGCAGGGCTCCCGGCCGGGGCGCCGACGGTCGTCTGCGGCATCGCGGCCATGCGGCGCCGCCGGCCGCCGTGCGGACGCACCGTGGGCAGCTCGCCCGTGGCGGGGGAGCCGATCGCAGCGTGCCCGCCCGTCGTGGGGGAGCCGATCGCGCCGAGCTCCCCGGTGGTCAGCGCCGCGTGCTCCCCGGTGCGGGGGCGCAGCGGCTCGTGAGCGGCCGCGCCGGGATCCGCGGACTCGTCGGTGGGCGGGGCGATCAGCGGGTCGTCGACGTCCGGGCCGTGGACCGGGCGGCCGTCGGCCTCGCGGCCGGCGATCCGCCCCGAGGGCTCGACCCGCAGGTGGTGGCGCACGTCCGGTTCGACGATGACCACGTCGAGGTCGTCGTCGGCGGCCTTCGCCGCGGCGATGAAGGTCTGCTTCACGCGGTCCCGGATCTCCGGCAGGTCGGCGCCGGAGACCTCGACGGTCTCCTCGGCGAGATGCACGGTGGCAGTCGTGTCGGAGGTGATCCGCGCCTGC
>CAZHSL010000089.1:0-8436 GCA_964535185.1 uncultured Corynebacterium sp. | reverse complement strand
CCGAGACCACCTTCGACGGCCCCGAGGTGCGCCGCCATCTCACCGTCGTGGTGCTCACCGCCGCCCACCTGCACATCACCCACCTCGATGACGATCCGGCCGATGCGCTGAACCCCTGCCAGGTGGTCTCGTCCACCGAGCGGATCCGGCTGCAGCGGATCACCGCGACGGGCCTGTCCCAGGTGTTCGACACCGACGGGAAGCACAGCCCCGCCCGGGAGGCCGAGATCACCCTCGGGGTCACCTGGGACGGGACACGGCGCGTGGATGTGGAGCGGGCCGTGTGCGAGGACCCGAACTGCCAGCTCGACCACGGATACACCGGCACCACCTCCCCGTCGGACCTCGCGCTGCGCGTGAGCGCCCTGGCCGACGGCGCCGGCGCCGTCGAGGAGGCGCTGGCATTCCACGACGTGCTGCTCGACGCGGTCGACGCGGCCACGGCCTGACACCTCCGTGAACGCACCGGTGACCCTGCCCGACTGGCCCGCGGACCTGCTGCCGCCCCCGTTCGCGGCGGGCGAGCGCCCCGCCCTGCTCGACGTGCTGCGCCCGCTGGTGCGCTCACCGCAGCCCGGCCGCGACCTGGTGATCCTGCTGGACGGGGTGGGGGCGGACCTGCTGCAGGAGCACCGCGCGCTCACCCCCACGCTGCGCCGGCTCGAGCAGGGCATCTCCCGTGTGCGCACCGTCAGCCCCGCCACCACCTCGAGCGCGATGGTCTCCCTGCACACGGGACTCTCCCCGCTCGAGCATGGCGTGCTCGGCTATCTCACCTACGATCCGCGCACCGGCACCGCCCTGAACCAGATCAGCGGCGCCCCGGGCACCGACCCGCGTGCCTGGATGCCCGAGGCGAGCCTGGTCGAGGCCGGCACCCGCCGGGCGGTGCAGGTGGGCCCGCGCAAGCATGCCGGCTCCCATCTCAGCGGCGTCGCCTACCGCGGCTGGGAGTTCCGCGGCCACGGCGGCGGGGACCGCGTCCAGACGGTGCTCGGCGCGATGCGGGCCGCCGGCCCCGACGGGCTGGTCCACCTCCACGTCGACGACGTCGACCACGCCGGGCACCGTCACGGTATCGACTCCGAGCAGTGGCGCACCGCCCTCGCGGAGGTCGACGGCCTGCTCGGCACGCTGCTGCGCCGCCTGCCCAGCGGCACCCGGATCCACCTGACCGCCGATCACGGCATGGTCGACACCTCGCCCTCCCACACCACCGACCTGGCCGATCACCCGCAGCTGCTGCGGCTCGTGGACGAGGTCGCGGGGGAGGCCCGTGCGCTCGCGCTGCACGCGGTGCGCGGCGAGGGAGCGGCCGAGGAGCTGGCGCTGGGCCTGTCGCAGCTGCTCGGCGACAGCGCCCTGGTGCTGCGCCGCGAGCAGGTGCTGAGCATCGGCCTGCTGGGCCCTGTCGGCACGGAGGTCTCCGCGCGCGTGGCCGGGCGGGTGCCGGATGTGCTGGTGCTCTCGCGCGGCAGGGCGGGGGTGGACGACTTCTCGCGCCGCCCGGCGACCGCGCGCGCCATGGTGGGCGTGCACGGCTCGCTCACCCCGGAGGAGTCCTGGGTGCCGCTGCTGCGCACGGAGTCCTGAGCTAGAGGTCAGTCCTGCTTCGAGCCGAAGACGATCTCGTCCCAGCTGGGCATCGAGGCGCGGCGGCTCTTGGGCCGCGGCTTCTTCTTCGAGCCCTTCGCGTCGGTGTCCTCGGAATCCTTGTCGGAGTCCGCGCCGGGAGCGGCGGCCGGCTCGTCGAATCCGGGCAGCGGCGTGAGGTCGACCGTGTCCTGGTACTGGATCTCGCCCTCGCCCGCGACGCTCGGCGATGCCGGCTCCGCGCTGTCCTCGCCGTCGCCGTCGCCGCTCTCCGCGTCCGCGTCGGTGCTGTCCTGCGGGTCCTCGTCGGCGGCGTCGGCCTCCTCCTCGCCGAGGGCGGCGGAGTGCTCGCGCGCTGCCTCGAGATCGGAGTCCTCGAGGCCGGGCTCGAGGGCAGAGGGCTCGTCAGCGCGCTCCGGCGCGTCGGGAGCCTGCTCCGGCTCGGTCTCGGGCACGTCGTCGAGATCGGACCAGACCGTCGAGGCCTCCTCGGGTCGCGGCACCGAGCGCAGGCCGCGCCGCGCGTTGAGGGCATCGAGCTCGTCATCGTCGATCGCCGAGGGATGCTCCTCGGAGACGGGCCGGCGCGGCGGCCAGGTGCGGGCGCGGGGGGAGGGGGTCGGGTTGCCTTCGAGCGAGCCGTCCGCCTCGAGGTCGTAGACCGCGCTCTTGACGGCCTGCAGGCGGCCTCGGCCGCGCGTCGGCTCGATGGGTGCGTCCTCATCGCTGATCCAGCGCGCCTCGTCATCGATCGGCGAGACAGTGCGGTTGACGGTGTCCGCGACCCAGTGCGCCTGACGGGTGCGCCCGCCGGCGGAGAAGGTCAGCTCGAGCGTCCAGGTCCCGTCCTGACGGCGCCAGGCGTCCCAGGCGCTCTCACCGGTCGCCTCCCGCGCGGCCAGACGCTCCGCGACGGCCTCCTCGAGGGCGGGCCCGCCGCGCCCCACGGGGAAGGTGCGGGCGCGCTGGGCGGTCCACTCGCGCTCGGCCAGGACAGGACCCTCATAGCGACGGATGTGCTCGAGCGGGATCTCGGAGGCCTCCGCGATGTCCTCGGCGCTGCGGCCGGAGCGCAGCATCGCCTGGATCTCGCGCGGCCGCACCGGAGCGGCGTCGGCGGCCTGGATCATGTTCAGCGCCGGGCGGTCGGAGCGGACCGCCGCACGCAGCGCCTTGTCGATGCGCAGGGTGTACCGCTCACCGTCGGAGTCGACCAGGAGCAGATGTTCCCCGTCGTCATGGATCCCGTCGAGTTCGAGCTCGCGCATCGTCGTCCTCTCCGTCGGAGCCTGGTCGCTGGCGTGCAGACGTGTCGCTTGCGTGCAGAAGTCTAGGCCGTGACCATATCGTGCGGGACGCTGCTTCGTCCGTTCCCGCGGCCCGTGCCGAGGGCGTGTTGCCGTTCCTTGCGGGCGCGGTGTTGTGGCTCGCAGTCCGCTCTGCAATAATGCCGCCGCATTCAGCGTTGACAGCGGGGCCGCCGCGATGCGGACCGCGAGGAGACCCCGGCGCGGATTTGCCCCCAGGACCCCCGGTCGGATCTTCCGACGACTACCAGGAACGGACCGTTGATGGCCACAGATTACGACGCCCCGCGCAAGAACGACGACGAGTCGAACGACGACTCCATCGAGGAGCTGAAGGGCCGGCGGAACGAGGCCGCGACCCCCACCGTCGACGAGGACGAGGCCGAGGCCGCGGACTCGTACGAGCTGCCGGGCGCCGACCTCTCCGGTGAGGAGCTGTCGGTGCGGGTGCTGCCCCGACAGGCGGACGAGTTCACCTGCGCCAGCTGCTTCCTCGTCAAGCACCGCAGCCAGATCGATCACGTCGAGGGCACGCTCATCATCTGCAAGGAGTGCGCGGCGGCCTGACCCCGCACGCTCCCGCAGGAGACAGCAGGACGGCGCCGCACCCGATCGGGTGCGGCGCCGTCCTGCTGTGCGAGCGGGGCGCGGTGGGTGGTCAGCTGCCCGGCGCCTGCATCGTCTGCGCCGTGCGCAGGGCCAGGGCCAGGTCGTCCGGACGCCGCGTCGAGGCGACCCAGGCCGTGGTCGGATCCTCCGGATCGATCACCTCGACACGCAGCCCGCTGCGCGTCCAGCCGCGCACGCAGTGGTGCGCGAGGGGCTCGAAGTCCTGCCCGATGGTCCGCGCCCAGTCCTCGCCGCGCAGCACCGTCGGGGCACCGAGCATCTCGACCTCGATCCGGGCGCGTCCCAGGCGGAAGCGCCCGTCCGCCACCTCGAGCACGGGGGAGTACTGCACGACCAGGACGAGCAGCGCGATGATCGCCACCACCCCGACGACGATCGCGACGGTGAGCTGCAGCGGCACCAGGATCAGGCCCAGCGCCGCGCCCACCGCCACGGCGGCGATCCACAGCCCCGGGCCGGGCAGGAGGCGCTCGTGGAACAGAGGGGAGTCCGACGCCGCGGCGTCCGGCGGGGTGGGGGACGCGGGCTCGGCGGTGTGATCGGCTGCTGCGGGCATGACCTCATGGTCTCACGCGACGTCTGGAAGCCCGCTCCGGCGCCCCGTCGCCCGGGATGCTCCGAGGGGGCTGGATGCGCACCCCCGCGGACGACATACCCTGGGTCCATGTCAGTCGACCACACCGAGACCCTGCCGGAGGGTGCGCGCCCCGTGTCCGCGCCCGACGCCCCCGCCCTGCGGATCCGCCGCAGCCCGGCGGTGCCCATGCCCCACCGCGCGCACCCCGACGACGCCGGCCTGGACCTGACCAGCGCGGAGGAGGTCGAGATCCCCGCCGGCGGGCGGGCGCTCGTGGACACGGGCCTCGCCGTCGCGCTGCCGGAGGGGACCGTGGGCATGGTGTGCCCCCGATCGGGGCTCGCCGCCCGTCACGGGATCACCGTGCTCAACGGCCCCGGCATCGTCGACGCCGGCTACCGGGGACCGGTCAAGGTCGCCCTGCACAACACCGATCCGAGCGAGCCCTTCACGGTGCGCGTCGGGGACCGCATCGCCCAGCTCGTGGTCGTGCCGTTCCTCGCCCCGCGGCTGGAGGAGGTCGAGGACCTGGAAGCGACCGCCCGCGCCGAGGCCGGGTTCGGCTCGAGCGGCGGGTTCGGCGGGAGCGCCGGCCCGAGCGGTGCCCACGAGAGGACGGAGGGCTGATCATGGGACTCTTCTCCCGCAGGAAGCGCAGAGAGGCCGAGAAGGCCGGCCAGTCCGAGGAGCTCGACGCCCGCGACGAGCTCGACCCCGCGGACGAGGACGACGACGAGGAGGGTGCGGCGCAGGACGACGACGCGCCCGAGGAGACCGACCGAAAGGACGCCGAGGAGGCGCCCCGCGGCGAGCACCTCGAGGACGGCCCCTACGACGAGGCCGACGCCCCCGACGAGGACCGCATCGACCTGGGCGGGCTGCAGGTTCCCACCGTCGACGGCATGGAGCTGCGGATGGAGGTCGACCAGCGCAGCGGTGCGGTCACCGGCGCGAACCTCGTCCTGGGCGGCTCCTCGCTCCAGGTCCAGGCGTTCGCGGCCCCGAAGTCCCGCGGGCTGTGGGAGGACGTGCGCCGCTCGCTGCGCGACTCCGTCGTCTCTCAGGGCGGCACCGCGGAGACCCGCCCCGGCGCCTTCGGCACCGAGCTGATCACCCGCCTGCCCGTCAAGCGGGCCGACGGCCGCACCGGCTACCGCCCGGCGCGGTTCATCGGCGTCGACGGACGGCGCTGGTTCCTCCGCGCGATCCTCACCGGCAAGGCGCTCGGCGACGCCGAGGCCTCGCGCCGCTTCGAGACCCTGGTCTCTCGCCTGGTCGTGGTGCGCGGCACCGGCGCGATGGCCCCCCAGGAGCTGATCCCGCTGCACCTGCCCGGCGAACGGCCCGGCCTGGACCAGATCCGATCCGGACCGCTGGACCCGCTCGCGCGCGGTCCCGAGATCACCGAGATCGGATGAGCGTCCCCCCGCAGGAGCCGGCCTCCTCACGAGTGCCGCCGCACCAGGACCCGCCCGGGACCGCGACCCCGCCCGCCGCCGACCGGGAGGAGCGGCGCAGCGGTCTGGGCGCCGTCCTCCAGGAGGAGGAGTTCTCGGTCGCCGACGCCATCGGCGGGCCGCGCGGCATCATCGAATCGGTGCTGCCGACGCTGCTGTTCGTCGTGCTGTTCGTCTCGACCCGCTCGGTGATGATCGCCGCCGTGACCGCGACGGCGGTGGTCGCCGTGCTGCTGATCGCCCGCCTCGTGCAGCGCCAGAGCATCGGCACCGTCCTCGGCGGGCTGGTGGGCGCCGCGCTCGGCGCGGTGCTCGCGATCCGCTCCGGCGAGGGCTCGGACTTCTACTGGCCCGGGATCGTCACCAATGCGGTGGCGCTGCTGGTGCTGCTGATCTCGCTCGCGCTGCGCCGCCCCCTGGTGGGGCTGGTGGTCGCACTGCTGGACCCACGGGTGAAGGACTGGGCCGAGGATCCCGAGGCGCGCCGCGTCTACACCCGCGCGACGCTCCTGTTCGTGCTGCTGTACGCCGCGAAGCTCGCCGTCCAGGTGCCGCTGCTGCTGACCGGGCAGGTCGCCGCCCTCGGCGCCGCGAAGATCGCCATGGGCCTGCCGGCCTTCGCCGTGATCGTCTACCTGGTCTGGCTGATGCACCGCGGGCTGCTGGCGCGCCGGGAGCGCGGCTGAGACCGAGCGCAGGACGTCGCAGCGCACGGAACGACGGGTGCGCGAGGACGGTCCACGGAATGAGACAATGAGCAGGACGGTCCCGGAGCGCAGCCGCACACTGCCCGGTCCCGCCCCCTGTACGAGCCGCCACGGTCCGCGTCGCCCCGACCCGGACGGGAAGTGAGTGTCCGATGAGCCCGGATGCCGATCGCATGCCGAGCGACGCCGCCCTCGGTGATCGCCTCCTCACCCTCACCGTCGGCCCGCCCGCCGCCGGCGGCACCTTCGTCGCGCGCCACGAGGGGCGAGTCGTGTTCGTGCGAGGGGCCGCGCCGGGGGAGACGGTCACCGCCCGCCTGCTCGAGGACCCGAACGAGAAGCGCGATGCCCGCTTCTGGCGGGCCGAGGCGCTGGACGTGCTCGAGGCCGGAGTGGACCGGGTGCCCACCGTCTGGGAGGACGCCGGGGTCGACGGCGTCGGCGGCGCGGAATGGGCGCACATCGCCCTGCCGGCGCAGCGCCGGATCGCCAGCGAGGTGATGCAGGAGCTGCTGCGCCGCGCCGGTGTGAGCAGCTACCCGATCGAGCACGCGCAGGTCGAACCGGCCCCGCACGACGCCGACGGCCTGGCCTGGCGCACCCGCGTCCGCTACGCCGTCGACGCCGAGGGCCGGGTGGGGATGCGCGGCTGGCGCTCCCACACGGTGCACCCGGTGGGCGAGGACCCGCTCTCCGCCCAGAAGATCCGCGACCTGCGCCTGGGGGAGTGGACCGCCCCTGCGGGCACGGAGGCGATCGACGCCGTGGCCCCCTCGGCGGGTCCCGCCTCGGTGGTGCTCATCGGGCGGGAGCTGGATCCCGGCGCCGTGCAGATCCCGGACGCCTGGGGCGATGCGGACGTCGCCGTGCGCACGGCGAAGGAGATGGTCCCGCTGCGCGGCGACGGCACGGTCCACGAGCGCGTCGGGGAGCGGCTGTTCACCGTGGGCGCCACCGGCTTCTGGCAGTCCCACCGGCGCGCCGCGGAGCTGCTCAGCGACGTCGTCGGCGCCACGCTGCAGGCCCCGGCCGGCGGCAGCGCCTGGGACCTCTACGGCGGCGTCGGCCTCTTCGCCGCGGTGGCCGCCGAGCAGGTGGGCCCGGGCGGGAGCGTGGTCTCGGTCGAGGGCAACCGGCGCGCCTCCCAGCACGCCGCCGAGAACCTCGAGGACCTGCCGCAGGCCTCCACCGCCACCGCCGATGTCGCCGACTGGGTGCGCGCCCGCCGCGGCGGCGTCGATGCCGTGGTCCTGGATCCTCCGCGCAACGGCGCCGGCGCCGAGCTGATGGGGCTGCTCGCCCAGGCGGTGCGGCAGCGGATCGTCTACGTCTCGTGCGAGCCCTCCACCCTCGCGCGCGACCTGGCCGCGATCGAGAAGCTGGGGTGGCGGATCGTCGATCTGCGTGCCTTCGACCTCTTCCCGCACACCCACCACATCGAATCCGTCGCGGTGCTCGAGCGCGCCACGTCCTGACCCCCGCCGGCCGGCGCCCCGCACCGGGCGCGGCCCGGCGGCGACGCGCCCGCGCGAATGACGGGCACGCCACACCGGCAGAAGCTGACGTCCTGTCAGGACGAGGGGCCGCGCCATGGTATTATTTATCTTGACTTCAAGATAATTGCCGGGTCCGCCTGGCCGACCCTCCGTGCGACCTGCGCGAGCGACCGCTCGCGGCGAGGTGGGCGTTCGCCTGTTTCCCGCGGTCGACGCGCCTACGATGGAGGGGTCACCTCAACACCAAAGGAGTTCGCCTGATGAGCACTGTCGACTCATTCGCCGCGAAACAGGATCTCTCCGTCGGCGGGACCGACTACGAGATCTACGCGCTGGACGCCGTGGAGGGCGCCGAGAAGCTTCCCTACAGCCTGAAGATCCTGCTCGAGAACCTGCTGCGCACCGAGGACGGGGCGAACATCACCGCCGATCACGTGCGGGCGCTCGCGAACTGGGATCCCGAGGCGGATCCCTCGGTCGAGATCCAGTTCACCCCCGGCCGCGTGATCATGCAGGACTTCACCGGCGTCCCCTGCGTCGTCGACCTGGCGACCATGCGCGAGGCCATGCAGGACCTCGGCGGCGACCCGGAGAAGATCAACCCCCTCGCCCCGGCCGAGATGGTCATCGACCACTCGGTGATGATCGACGTGGCGGGCCGCCTGGACG
>CAZHSL010000088.1:0-8479 GCA_964535185.1 uncultured Corynebacterium sp. | reverse complement strand
TCCGCGCCCGGGATCGCCTCGGCGTAGTCCGTGGTCGCCCGCAGCTTCCCGGCCGGAACCAGCTCGGTCAGCTTCTCCTGCAGATGCGCCTCACCCGGGAACGGCTCGGTCGCAGCGTTGATCAGCTCCACCTGGCGCGGGTTCACATCCACCCCGATCACCTCGTGACCGGCATCGGCGAACTGCACCGCCAGCGGCAGGCCGATCTTCCCCAGGGCGACAACAGCAGTCTTCACAGTGATCCTCCTCGTGGGGCACCTCTCAGGTGCCGCGTGCGCGTCGATGACCACCAGGGGCGGCCCACCGTGACAGGGTATCCTCATCGGCCGTCGACGAACCTGGATCCCGCGCCGCGTTCCCCGTCGCTGATCTCACGCCCGCGAGGTCCCCCCGCAGTCGAGAAGGAGAGCCCTTGAGCACGTCCGATCCTGCGCCCGAGGAGCCCGCCGCTGCCGAGTCCCCGGAGGCCGACACCACCTGGTTCGTGGTCCCGCTGTTCAACGAGGCGCAGGTGATCGGAGATGTTATCCGTGATCTGCGCACCCGGTACCCGCTGGTGGTCTGCGTGGACGACGGCAGCCTGGACGACTCCGGGCGGATCGCCGCCGAGGCCGGCGCCGCCGTGGTGCGCCACCCCTACAACATGGGCCAGGGCGCCGCGCTGAAGACCGGTATCGACTACGCCCTGCGCGACCCGCAGATGCGGCAGGTCGTCACCTTCGACTCCGACGGGCAGCACCAGGTCGACGATGCCGCCGCGATGATCGAGAAGCTGCACGCGGAGGGCGTGGACATCGTGCTCGGCTCCCGCTTCCTGGACACGCGCACGAAGCCCGGGCTGCTCAAGCGCATCGTGCTGCGCGGCGCCGTCTGGTACACGAATCTCACCACCGGGGTGAAGCTCACCGATGCCCACAACGGGCTGCGGGTGCTGGGCCGGGAGGCCTGCGAGAAGATCGCCATCGAGCAGAACCGGATGGCGCACGCCTCCGAGATCGTCGAGGAGATCGGGCGCCACAGGTTCACGGTGGCCGAGCACCCGGTGCACATCCTCTACACCGACTACTCGCGCTCGAAGGGCCAGTCGATGCTGAACTCGGTGAACATCGTCATCGACATGCTCTTCCGCTAGCAACTGCTCTGCCGCAGGCGGCCGGGCCCGGCTACTCCGAGGGAACCTCCGCGGTCCCCTCGCCCACCGACGCGAAGAAGGCGGCGATGTCCTCGTCATCGGTGAGGATCGCGACCCCGGAGTGATTGGTCCGGTACTGGGGATCCTCGATCGGGATCGTGGGCGTGCTGCCCGCGTTCATGGCGCTGCGGGCGGTCAGCGCCATCCTGCCCACATCGATGATCCCGGTGCTCTCGCTGGTGGTCAGCGCTCCTGAGCCGGCGCCCGCCAGGCGCACCTGTGCGACGGGGTTCAGCATCACCGACGGGGAGGTGACGCGTTCCATGAGCGCGCCGATGAACTGCTGCTGGCGCTCCTGGCGTCCGATGTCGGCGGTGGGGTCGAAATAGCGGGCGCGCACGAAGGCCAGCGCCTGCTCGCCCTCCACGTCGTGACAGCCCTCGGTCATCACCAGCCCGGACTTCTCGTCGTCGACGTCCTGGTCGATGCACAGGTTCACGTGACCCACCGAGTCCACCACGTTCGAGACCCCGTCGAAGCCGATCTCGACGTAGTGGTCGACGGTCAGGCCCGTGAACTCCTCGACGGTCTCGACCAGCAGCGGAGCGCCGCCGAAGGAGAAGGCGGCGTTGAGCTTGTAGGTGCCGTGGCCGGGGACGTCCACGAGGGTGTCGCGGGGGAGGGAGACGAGGTAGCTGTTCCCGCCCGGTGCCTTGTGCAGCAGCATCATGGTGTCGGCGCGGGCGCCCTTCGTCCCGTCCTCGGTCACCGCGTCCCCCTCGCGGCGGTCGGAGCCGGCGATGAGGTAGGTGGTGCCCGGCGTGTCCTCGGCGCCGGAGAGGGCGTCGACGTGCTCGATGCGGCTGTTCGCCCACATCGTCAGCCCCGTGCCCCAGCCCAGCACGATCACCAGCACGAGCACCATGAGCGTCGCGCCCAGGCGCAGCGGGCGCGGGATCCGGGAGCGACGCCGGGGCCGGTGCGGCCGCGGCGGAACCCCGGCAGGGGGCCCGCCGTCGTCGGTCCCGTACCCGTCGGGCCCGTACCCGTAGGGCGCGGAGGCGGGCGGGGGCGGCGCGCCCCGATGGGAGGCGTCGTGCCGGATCCCGCTCGGCCGAGCAGGGGAGTCGGGGCCCGGGGTGCGCGGCAGCGGTCGGGTGGGCGTCGGCCCCGGCGTCGGGGGTCGGTCCCCCGCGCGGGTCCCGGCGTCGGGGCGGGTGCGCGGCGGCACCGGGCGGGCGCTGCCCCCGGCGCGGGCCCGATGGCCCGGGGGCCGGCGGGGACCTCCTGCGCGCGGGGAGCGGGGTGGCGGCTGATCGCTCACAGCTGTCTCCTTCCCGGCGCTGGCCGTGCGGTCGAGGGGTGGGCGCCGTGTGCCGGCGCCGTCCGCGGTCCCGGGATCGGGCCCCGGGGCGCGTGTAGCGCTCGTCAGGGTAGCCGCCGCGCGGCGCGACGCGCTGGCGCGCAGCGGCATGTCGGGCGGGGACCGGAGAACCTCCCGAGAACATTCACACGGTGGTCATAGGGTGGGGGTCCCCGGCGTGCCCGGCTCCGTACACTGTGGAGGCGCCGTCCGTACGGCGTGGACCAGCAGCAGGAGGCGCAGTGACTCATCCCGCACCGATAGGCGAGCGGACGCCGGGCCGAGGCGACGCCCACCCCGAGGTGTTCTCCCAGCGAGTGGTGGCCGTGGTCGTGACCTACAACCGCGAGGAGCTGCTGCAGCAGTGCCTCGACGGGCTCGCCGCGCAGGAGAGGCTGCCGGATGCCGTGGTGGTGATCGACAACGCCTCGACCGACGCGAGCGGCGCCGTCGCGGATGCGCACCCGCTCGCGGCGGACGTCGTCCACCTGCGGCGCAACGTCGGCGGTGCGGGAGGGTTCGCCGCCGGCATGGCCCGCGCTCTGGTGCGCCACGACGCCGACTGGGTCTGGCTGATGGACGACGACACGATCCCGCGGCCCGGGGCGCTGCGCGAGCTGCTGCGCGCCCTCGAGGCCTCGCCCGTACGGCTCAGCGTGCTCAGCTCGCGCGCCGTGTGGACCGACGGCCGGGACCACCCGATGAACACCCAGCGCACGCGGCTGGGCGCGAGCGCCCGGGAGAAGCGTGACGCCGCGCGGGCCGGCGGCCGGCCGATCCGCACCGCCAGCTACGTCTCGGCGCTGCTGAACGGGCAGGACGTGCGCCGGCTGGGGCTGCCGTACGCGGACTACTTCATCTGGTCCGACGACTTCGAGCACACCGGTCGCCTGCTCCGCCACGGGCGGGGTGTGCAGGTGGCGGCGTCCGTGGTCGAGCATCGCACCGCCGCCTTCGGCAACGCCCAGTCCGGGCCCGGTGCCCGCTTCTTCTACGACGTGCGCAACCGGCTCTGGGCGCTCCTGCGCACCGACTCGTTCAGCCCGCTGGAGAAGCTCGTGCACGGGGGAGCGACGGGGGTCGGCTGGCTGCGGCTGCTGCTGCGGCATCGCGGCGGACTGCTCCCCGTCGGCCTGCGCGGGCTGGCCGCAGCGCTGCGGCGCGGGCCGCGGCCCTCCGACGTGGTCCTCGCGGCCGACGGCGACGCGGCGGAGGACATCCGCGCGATCGAGCGGGTGGCCGGGCGGTGACCTCCGGGGACTCCTCGAGGACGGCGGCGCGGCGCCCCGCGTTCACGGTGCTCATGCCGCTGTGGCGGGGGGACCTGCCGGATCGGCTCGAGCTCGCTCTGCGCACCGCGACGCTGGAGCAGGAGCTGCGACCCGACCTGCTGATCCTCACCGTGGACGGAGAGCTGCCGGCGGGGCTCGAGGCGGTCGTGGACCGCGTCGAGCAGGGGGAGTTCGGCCCGTCGCGGGTCCTGCGCCACGAGGCCCATCGCGGCGTCGCCGCGGCGCTGCAGGACGGCCTCGAGGCCAGTCCGCACGATCTCGTGGCCCGCGCGGACGCGGACGACATCTGCCGGCCCGAGCGCTTCGCGCAGCAGATCCCGCGCATGGACGAGGACGGCCTGGACCTGCTGGGCTCCTCGATGCGCGAGTTCAGCGACGCGGTGCCGCCCGGGACGGGCCCCCTGCGCACCAGGCCGCTCGAGCACGAGCAGATCGTGCGCTACCTGCCCCACCACAGCCCCTTCCACCACCCCACGGTGGTGCTGCGGCGCTCGGTGGCGCTCGCGGTGGGCGGCTACCGGGATCTCGCACTGCTGGAGGACTACTGGCTGTGGGAGCGGATGATGCTCGGCGGCGCGCGGATGGGGAACCTGCCCGAGGTGCTGGTGGACTACCGCGTCGACGAGGCGCTGTTCGCCCGCCGGGGCGGGTGGCGCCTGTTCGCCAGCGACGTCCGGCTGCAGCGCAGGATGCTGCTGGACCGCGTGCTCACGCCCGCGGGATTCCTGCGCAACCTGGTGCAGCGAGGCGCCTACCGCTTCGTGCCGGGCTGGGTGCGCAGGATCGGCTACCGCCGCTTCGTGGAGCGCGGCGGGCCCGGCCGGAGCTTCGGATGAGGGAGGACACATCTCCTCCCGCGCCGTGTCCGTCCAGCCGGGCGTCCCTCCGGTTCGGTTACTGTGATCAGGTCCCCGGCGGACCGTCCGCACGCTTCGAAAGGACCCCTCGTGTCGACTCCTGATCTCCTCATCGTCGGCTCCGGACTGTTCGGCCTCACCATCGCCGAACGCGCGGTCGCCGAGCACGGCGTCAAGGTGACCATCATCGACCGTCGGCCGCACGTGGGCGGCAACGCCTACTCGGAGGCCGACGCACAGACCGGCATCGAGGTCCACAAGTACGGCGCACACCTCTTCCACACCTCGAACGAGCGGGTGTGGGAGTACGTCAACCGGTTCACCGAGTTCACCGGCTACCGGCACACGGTGTACACGACCCATCAGGGCGTGGTGTACCCGATGCCGATCAACCTCGGCACCATCAACCAGTTCTTCTCCGCCGCCCACACCCCCGACGAGGCGCGCGCCCTGATCGCCGAGCAGGCCGGGGAGTTCGCCGGCATGGATCCCGAGAACCTCAACGACAAGGGCATCTCGCTGATCGGGCGGCCCCTGTACGAGGCGTTCATCAAGAACTACACCGGCAAGCAGTGGCAGACGGACCCCAAGGACCTCCCCGCCTCGATCATCTCGCGCCTGCCGGTGCGGTACACGTACAACAACCGGTACTTCAACGACACCCACGAGGGCCTGCCTAAGGACGGCTACACCGCGTGGCTCGAGCGGATGGCCGACCACCCGGACATCGAGGTGAAGCTGGACACCGACTACTTCGACACCTCCCAGCCGCTGAACAAGGACGCCACCCGCGGGAACATCCCCGTGGTCTACACCGGCCCGATGGACCGCTACTTCGACTACGAGCTCGGGGAGCTGGGCTGGCGCACGATCGACCTGGAGACCGAGCACCTCGACGTCGGCGACTTCCAGGGCACCTCGGTGATGAACTACGCCGACGCCGAAGTCCCCTACACCCGCATCATCGAGCCGCGCCACTTCCATCCCGAGCGCAAGCACTACCCCTCGGACCGCACCGTCATCCAGCGCGAGTACTCCCGCTTCGCCGAGTCCGGCGACGAGCCGTACTACCCGATCAACTCCGGTCGCGACCGCGAGCGGGTGCTGGCCTACCGCGAGCTCGCCGACGCCGAGCCTCGCACCCTGTTCGGCGGACGGCTCGGCACCTACCAATACCTCGACATGCACATGGCCATCGGCTCCGCCCTGTCCATGGCCGACAACAAGCTGCCCGACCTGCTGCGCGCGTGACCCGAGCGCCCCGCCGCCCCGCGGGACCCCCGATGACCGCCGACGAGGAGCATCATGAACGCCACCCCCGCCACTGCGACCGCCCGTGAGTCCGCGGCCCCGTCCGCGGGCGCGCCGCAGCGGCTGCTGCAGCGCCTGATCCTTCCCCACGAGTCCTCCCCGGACATCGTCCCGCTGTACATCGAGTCCGCCGATGCCCGCTCCGGCGCGACCGGCAGCGCCCTCGGGCTGGGCGGCGGGACCGAGCACACCCCGCAGGCCGAGACCGAGAGCCACTCCACCCAGCGCTCCGCCCAGGCCCAGGTCGACATCAGCGAGCTCGACAAGCGGCACTCGGTGGACGTGCCGGCGCGGAGCATGCGCTCCTTCGGCACCTACTTCAACGCCTTCCCCGCGAGCTACTGGCGCCGCTGGACCCCGGTGCGCGCCGTCCGGCTCACGGTCCGCACCTCCGGGACCGGGCACCTGGTGGTGATGCGCTCGACCGCCCGCGGCTCCCTGCAGCGCCACGAGTCCCGGAACGTCTCCGGCACCGGAGAGCAGGTCTTCGATCTCCCGCTGACCGCCTTCGGCGACGGCGGCTGGTACTGGTTCGACGCCTACGCCGGTGCCGAGGACCTCACCGTCCTCAGCGCCGAATGGACCGCCGACGCGGACCTCGCCCGCACCGAGGGCAGCTTCTCGATCTCGATGACCACGATGAACAAGGTCGAGTACTGCCTCGAGAACATCCGCACCATCGCCGAGGACCCGGACCTGCGCGAGCTCCTGGACGTCATGTACGTCGTCGACCAGGGCAAGGACCGGCTGACCGACCATCCCCAGGAGCTCGCCCCGCTGCAGCAGCAGCTCGGCGGGCAGCTGCGGATCATCGAGCAGGGCAACATCGGCGGCTCCGGCGGCTTCTCCCGCGGCATGTACGAGGCCGCGACCGCAGGCGCCTCCACATACGTCATCAACTGCGACGACGACATCGTGATCGAACCGGAGTCGCTGATCCGGATGACGACGTTCGCCGACTTCGCGACCCGCCCGACCCTCGTCGGCGCCCACATGTTCGACCTCAACAACCGCTCGGTGCTGCACACCTACGGGGAGGTCGTCGACCCGTGGCGGATCCAGCCCGCCGTCGCCGTCCCGGAGGGGACCACGGGGCACGACTTCGCCGCCGAGCCGCTGCGCTCGACCCCGTGGCTGCACCGCCGCGCGGACGTGGACTACAACGGCTGGTGGAGCTGCCTGATCCCCACCGAGACGGTGCGCGCCATCGGGCTCAGCCTGCCGGTGTTCATCAAGTGGGACGATGCCGAGTACGGCCTGCGGGCGAAGAAGGCCGGCTACCCGACCGTCTCCCTCCCGGGCGCCGGCGTGTGGCACATGAGCTGGGTGGACAAGGACGACCTCGTGGGCTGGCAGGCCTACTTCCACGAGCGCAACCGGATCATCACGGCGCTGCTGCACTCCCCGTACTCCCGCGGCGGCCGCGTGGTCAAGGAATCGCAGTTCATGGACGTCAAGCACCTGATCTCCATGCAGTACTACACCGAGGCCGGCCGGCTGATGGCGCAGAGGGACGTGCTGGAGGGGCCCGAGGCCCTGCACCCCTCCATCGGCACCAAGCTCCCCGAGATCCGTGCGATGGCCTCCTCCTTCGACGACGCCGCGTCGAAGAAGGACCAGGACCAGTACCCGCCGGTCCACATCGACAAGCCCCCCAGGAAGGGCCGTCCGTTCTCGCAGCCGCGCCGGCTGATGCTCCCGGCGTGGACGGCGAAGACCCTCGCCAAGCAGCTGCTCGCCCCGCCGCAGCCGGCGTCGGAGGCGAACCCGCAGGCGTCCATCCCGCACCTCGACGCGAAGTGGTGGCGCCTGTCCGCCTACGACAGCGCGCTGGTGTCCAACGCGGAGGGGACCCAGGTCTCCTGGTACAAGCGGGATCCGCAGAAGGTGCGCGGGATGCTCGGCGAGGCGATCTCCGCCCACGTCGCGCTGCACCGCGGCTGGAACACGCTGCGCGAGCGGTACCGGGAGGCGTCCTCGCGGATCACCTCCTTCGAGGCCTGGGAGCGGACCTTCGCCGAGAACCCGGCGCCGGTCCGCGAGCAGGACCGGGCACAGGGGACCGCCGACGGAGGCAGCGCGGCGTGATGACCGGCGGTGCCGGAGGCTCGGTGCGGCTTCCCTCCCGCACGGAGCAGGCCGAGGGCTGGCGCGCCCCCGGACAGGACGCGGGCTGGCTGAACCCGATCCGGGAGCGCTTCCTGCTGCGGCTGCTGGTGCGCAAGGAGCTGCGGGTGCGCTACCGCGGCAGCGCGCTGGGCATGCTGTGGAGCTACGTGAAGCCGGCGGTGCAGTTCGTCGTCTTCTACATCGCGCTCGGCGTGTTCCTGCAGCTGCAGCGCGACACCCCCGCCTACGCGGTCTACCTGTTCAGCGGGATCGTGGTGGTGAACCTCTTCGGTGAGGTGTTCGGCAACGCCACGCGCTCGATCACCGGCAACCAGGCGCTGGTCTCCAAGATCTATCTGCCCAGCGAGCTGTTCCCGTGGGCGAGCATGATCGTGGCGCTGGTGCACTTCCTGCC
>CAZHSL010000087.1:0-8484 GCA_964535185.1 uncultured Corynebacterium sp. | reverse complement strand
GGTCGATGCGCACATGGCGACGGTCGAGCTGCCATCGGTCTCGATCGGCACCTTCGCCCGGCACCTCCGCCTCGCGGTCGAGCTGGCCACCGCCGGCACCCTCCCGGCCCCGCCCTCACAGTGCCGCGACGTGGAGATCGTCGACATCGACACCTCCACGGGAACCGCCTCGCTGTTGGTCACCGGGCCGCTCCTCGAGATCAGGGCGCTCGCCCACCGCCTCGACGTCTCCGCCCGCGACGTGCAGCGGGCCCAGCGCGCCGCCCTCGCGGAGGGTGCCGAGGGGCCGCTCCCCTTCGATCTCGACGAGGACCTCGCCGAGCGGGGCCGGCCGCACTCCCTGCGCACCCTGCGCTACGCGATCCTCACCCACACGGTGCTCGACACCGATCCGGTGCAGGAGACCACCAGCGCGTACAAGCTCCTGATCACCGTGCCCGTCATGACGATGCTCGGCAGGGACGACGCCCCGGCGATGCTCGAGGGCACCACCCCGATCCCCGCCGAGCTGGCCCGCGAGCTCGCCGCCGGTCAGAGCGTCTGGACCCGGATCCTCACCGACGGGGCCCGTGGCACGCACCTCCCGGTGGCGCCCGAGACCTACCGGCCCAGCGCCGCGATGCGACTGCAGCTGCGGCTGCGCCACCCCGTCTGCGCGGTGCCCGGCTGCACCCGTCCCACCGCGACCGCCTCCGAGGACGACCACATCCTCGAGTACGACCACGAGCATCCCGCCCGCGGTGGCCCCACCTCGCTCGAGAACCTGCACCGATTGTGCTGGCAGCACCATCAGATGAAGACCGCCGGACTGCTCGACCCCACCCGCGATGCGGGCGAGGGCGGGGACGTGGGCGCGCCTCTCGCCACGCGCTGGATGCTCGGCGACGACCTGTGCACCACCACGCAGGAGGCCACGGATCTGCTCACCCCTCGCACCGCTCGCCTCCTCGAGCACGCGTGGGACGAGCACCAGCGGCGTGCCGCCGAACAGCGCCGCACCGCCCTCGAAGCCACGGGCAGGCGGGTCATCCCCGCCGGGAGCCCTCCCCCGGATCTGGGCGATCCGCCGTTCTGACCACCTCGACACCCGCCGCGGCCAGCTCCTGCTCGAGCGCCGGGATCCCCGCCGGATGCACGGCGGCGGTCATCTCCCGCAGCACCCGCACCGGCGCCCCGGCCTCGCGCGCCCCGAGCGCCGTCGCGCGCACGCAGAAGTCGTAGGCGAGGCCCACCACGTCGATCCGCGCCCAGTCGCCGCCCTCGAGCAGCTGCTGCACCGGTTCGCCCGTGTCGACCACGGTCCCCTCGAGCACGCTGTACGACGGGACGCCGTATCCCTTCTGCACGATCTCGACCCGCTCCTGGACGGCGGCGACCGCCTCGTGCAGCGCCGCCCCAGCGGTCTCGGCGACGCAGTGCACAGGCCAGGTGTCCGTGAAGTCCGGTGAGGCCGGAGGCACCGCGAAGTGCCCGCCGTTGTCGGTGTCGCCCCGGTGCCAGTCCTGGCTGGCGAGGATCCGGTCGTAGTCCGCGCCGTGCTCCCGCACGAAGGCGGCGATCCGCTCCGCGACCCCGCCGCCGCCCTCGACGCCCAGCGCACCTCCCTCGCAGAAGTCGTTCTGGACATCGACGATGATCAGCATCCGCGACGACATGGCAGGCTCCTCGCTCCGACGACAGTGGCCTCCCCAGGGTACGCAGAGGCCGTGCGCACCGCGCCGCGCGGAGCGCCCGTCCGACTCTCCCGGCGGATGCTGGCACAATCTGCCGCATGCCAGTGCCGCTTCCCCACCCCACCGTGCCTCCCGCCCACACCCACCTGCTCTCCCCGCTCGACCTGGGACCGTTCGAGGTGCGCAACCGGATCGTGATGGGCTCGATGCACGTGGGGCTCGAGGACCGGCCGGCCGACGCGAAGAAGCTCGCCGCCTACCTCGGCGAGCGCGCCCGCGGCGGCGCGGGGCTGATCGTCACCGGCGGCTACTCCCCCGACCGCACCGGCCGTCTCACCCCGGGCGGCGGCCAGGCCGATGCCCGCACCATGCGCGGCCACCGCGTGGTCACCCGTGAGGTGCACGAGGCCGACGGGCGCATCATCCTCCAGCTGCTGCACGCGGGCCGCTACGCCTTCCACCCCCTGGCCGCCTCCTCCGCCGCCGGGAAGTCGCCGCTGTCCCCGTTCCGGGCGCGGCGGATGACCCGACGCGGCGTGCGCCGCACCGTCGAGCACTTCGCCGAAGCGGCCCACCGCGCGATCGGCGCCGGTTACGACGGCGTCGAGATCATGGGCTCCGAGGGCTACCTGCTCAACCAGTTCCTGGCCCCGGCCACCAACCGGCGCCGGGACCGCTGGGGGCGCGGCGCCGAGGGACGACGGGCGCTGCCGCTGGCCGTCGCGGCCGCGGTGCGCGAAGCGATCGGTGAGGACGCCCTGCTCAGCTACCGCATCTCCCTGCTGGACCTGGTCCCGGGCGGCCAGACCTGGCAGGAGACCGCGGACCTCGCCCGCGGCCTCACCGAGCGCGGCGTGGACGTGCTCTCCTCCGGCATCGGCTGGCACGAGGCGCGGGTCCCCACGATCGTCACCTCCGTGCCGCGCGCCGCCTTCGCCGAGAACACGGCCGCCCTGCGCGACCTGGTCGACGTTCCCGTGATCGCCTCGAACCGGATCCACGATCCGGCGGTCGCCGAGGAGGTGCTCGCGAGCGGTCAGGCCGATCTCGTCTCCATGGCCCGCCCGCTGCTGGCGGACCCGCACCTGCCGCGCAAGCTCGCCGAGGACCGCGCCGCCCAGATCGTCGCCTGCATCTCCTGCAACCAGGCCTGCCTGGACAAGGTGTTCGACGGCAAGCGCGCCAGCTGCCTGGTCAACCCCCGGGCCGGGCACGAGACGGAGCTGGTGCTGAAGCCCGTGATCGAGCGCCGCGCCCGCAAGGTCGCCGTCGTCGGGGCGGGGCCCGCCGGGCTCGAGGCCGCCCTCGCCGCGGCCGAGCGCGGCCACATCGTCACCCTCTACGAGGCCACCTCCGAGATCGGAGGGCAGCTGCGGCTGGCCGCCCGCATCCCGGGCAAGGAGGACTACGCGCAGGCGCTGCAGTCCTGGCGGATGCGGCTCGCGGCGGCGGGTGTCGGGATCCGGCTGGAGACCCGGCCGACGGGCCGCGACCTGGCCGGCTTCCACGACGTCATCATCGCCACCGGCGTCGCCCCGCGCGAGATCGACCTCCCCGTCGACGGCGGCCCGCAGGTGATCAGCTACGCCGACCTGCTCGAGGGCCGCGCCGAGGCCGGCGACCGCGTGGCGATCATCGGCGCCGGCGGGATCGGAGTGGACGTGGCCGAGTTCCTCAGCACCCCGCGCCCCTCGCCGAGCCTGGACGTGACCGCGTGGAAACGGCACTGGGGCGTCGTCGACGCCGATGAGGAGCACCGCGGCGGCGTCACCACCAGGCCGGTCGAGGAGGCGCCGCGCGAGGTGCATCTGCTGCAGCGCAAGGAGACCCGGATCGGCGCGGGACTCGGCCGCACCACCGGATGGGTCCACCGTGCGGAGCTGCGCCACGCCGGCGTCATCCAGCACCGCGGAGTGACCTACCGCCACGTCGACGAGCAGGGCCTGCACATCCTCGAGGATGGGGAGGAGCGGGTGCTGGAGGTGGACACGGTCGTGATCTGCGCCGGGCAGGTGAGCGTCGACGAGCTGGCCGAGGAGGTGACCGCCGCCCGCAGGGGCCGTGCCCCGCGGGTGCACGTCGTCGGCGGGGCCGACGTCGCCGCCGAGCTGGACGCCGAGCGCGCGATCCGCCAGGCGGTCGAGGTGGTCGCGGGGCTGTGAGCCCCTGCTCCCTGGACACGAGCACCGCCTGGAGGAAGGATCGCAGGGCATGAGCTCCCTCGCCGAGTCCGATCACCTCCAGCGCGCCGTCGACCTCGCCACCGCCAACGTCGCCGCCGGCGGCGGGCCGTTCGGGGCGGTGATCGCCCTGCCCGGCGGCCGCGTGGTCGAGGGCGTCAACCGGGTCACCGCGACCCACGACCCGACCGCGCATGCCGAGGTGATGGCGATCCGTGAGGCGTGCCGACTGCTCGGCGGCCACGAGCTGCGCGGCGCGGTGCTCCACGCCAGCTGCGAGCCGTGCCCGATGTGCCTGGCCGCTGCACTGTGGGCACGCATCGACCGCGTGGTCTTCGCCGCCGGACGGGACGACGCGGCCCGTGCGGGCTTCGACGACGCGGCGATCCACGACGTCTTCGACTCCCCCGTGCACCGCGGGCGGCTGCCGACGGCGCAGTTCCGCGACGAGGCCTCGCTCGCCCCGTTCGAGGCGTGGCGCGCGTACGAGGACCGCATCGAGTACTGACCCGATCGAGCAGCGACCCGATCGAGCCGGCTCAGACGCCCTCGAGCACCTCGCGGGCGATCGGCCCGGCGGTCACCGAGCCGTAGCTGCCGTCCTCGACGAAGGCCGCGACCACCAGATCGCCCTGGGCGACGATCACCCACGAGTGCAGCGCGAGCTCGCCGTCCTCGTCCGTCCACTCGGCGGTGCCGGTCTTGCCGATCACGGGCTCGCCGGGCAGATCCGCGAACTCGTCGAGGCTGCCGTCGGTGACCACGCCGCGCAGCATCTCCTGCATCTGCGCGGTCTCCTCGGCGGTCAGCGGGGTGGGCACCTCGGGGGTGGCCGGCTGCTGGTCGGCGAGGATCCGCGGGGCGACGGTCTCCCCCTTCTGGACGCTCGCGAGCACCACCGCCATGGACAGCGGCGAGGTGAGCACCCGCCCCTGCCCCATCATCGCCGCGGCATGCTCGGTGCCGGTGTCCTCGGGGTCCACGGAGCCCATGAAGGCGTCGAGGCCGGCGGGCTGCTCCTGGCCGATCCCGAGCGTGGTGGCGGCGTCGGCGAGGGCGGGCTGGTCCACCGTCTCGTGCTGCAGCAGCAGCGCGGTGTTGCAGGAGTGGGCGATGACGGAGCGCAGCGGCATGGTCCCGAACAGGGAGGGGTCCATCGAGTCGGCGTTCTTGAAGCTGCGGCCCGCGACGTTCGCGGTCTCGGGGCACTCGAGCTCGGTGTCCGGGGTGACGCCGGCCCGCAGCAGCGACAGGGCGGTGACGGTCTTGAAGGTGGAGCCGGGCGCGTAGCGGCCGACGAGCCCCACGGGATAGGACTGGCCGGTCGGGCCGAGGGCGGCGGCGAGCACGTCGCCGGTCGAGGGCTGCAGCACGATCACGGCCGACGGGGAGTCCTCGTCGGCGATCGCCTCGGTGGCCACGCGCTGCGTGTGGTCGTCGAGCGTGATCGGCACCGCCGAGCCGTCGACCGGTTCGATCCGGTGGAGGGAGCGCTCGGCCTCGGCCTCCTCGTCGACCGCGCGCACCTCGACTCCGGCGGTGCCGAGCACCTGCTCCTGCGCCGCGCCGATCACGCCGCCGCCGGCGACCAGGTCGCCGGGCTCGAGCTGCCCGTCGGACTCCTCGATGTCCTCGGCGCTCGCCTCCCGCAGCGAGCCGAGCACGCCGGGCGCGTAGTCGCGGTCGACGGCCAGCGGCCGGGTTCCGTCCACCGCGAGGTAGCCGGTGACTTCGGCGGCGTCCTCGAGCGGGTAGTCGCCCCGGGCCTCCTCGCGGATGGTCAGCGCCGCGACGAAGGCGTCCGGGCCGTGGTCGGCGACGCGCTCGGCGTAGCGGTCCGGGTCGATGCCCAGCAGCTCGGCGAGCTCCCGTGCGGCGGGGTCCAGCTCGTCCTCCGCCAGCTGCGTCTTGTCCAGGCCCAGCGTGATCACGGGCCGTTCGCTGAACAGCACGGTGCCGTCGCGGTCGGTGATGCTGCCGAGCTCCGGGTCGAGCGTGGCGAGCTCGAGATGCTCGGTCGCTGCGAGGTCGGGGGCGTAGGCCGCAGGGCCCAGCTCCGGGGCCCAGCCGTCCTGGCCGCGGCGCAGCGTCGCCGAGGTGGTGTACTCCCAGGTACCCGCGTCGTCCGGGAGGGTCCAGGTCCAGGCGAGCGTGGCGGTGCGCGTGCCGTCCTCGGCGCTGCCGGGATCGGCGAGGGAGACCGCGGGGACGGCGCCGGCCTCGAGCAGCGGGCCGAGGATCCGTTCGTGCATCTCCGCGTCGGCGCCGGGCGGGACCTCACCGGCGTCGAGCGCGGCGGCGAGCTCCTGCGCCTCCTGCTCCCCGGAGCCGAAGCGGTCCCGCCACAGCAGGCCGCCGACCACCAGGGCGGCGATCGCGACCACGGCGACGAGGACGATGAGGATGCTGCGGCGGCGCGACGACGCGGGAGCGGAGGGCATGGCCCCATGCTCCCACCTAGACTCGGGCCATGTCCCGCGTGCTCCACACCGCCCAGGCGCTCGTCGACGTGATCCTCGAGATCGACGGCCTGCCGCCGCGCGGCGGCAACGCGAACGTGCGCCGCGAGCAGAAGTACGCCGGCGGCGCCGTCACCACGCTGATCGCCGCCGCCCGCACCGGAGCGGTCGCGGTGCACGGCGGCGCCCACGGCACCGGCCCGTACGGCGACCTGATCCGCGAGGCGCTCGCCCGGGACGGGGTCGCGCTCTCCGACGCCCCGCGGCCCGACGCCGACACCGGGTACTGCGCCGTGCTGCTGGAGCCGTCGGCCGAACGGACGTTCCTCACCGTGTACGGCGCGGAGCGCGAGGTCACCGCCGCGTCGCTCGCAACCCTCGATCCGCAGCCCGGGGACCTGGTGTGCGTCTCCGGGTACAGCCTGTTCGCACCCACCCGGGAGCCGCTGCTGGAGTTCCTCGAGTCGCTGCCCGACGGGGTGGACGTGGTGCTCGACCCCGGCGACCCCTTCGCCGGCTTCCCCCGCGAGCTCCGGCAGCGGGTGCTGGCCCGCACCACGGTGTGGACGTCGAACGCCGACGAGGCGCGGGCGCTGACCGATCTCGACGCGCTCGAGGACACCCCCGAGGCGATCCGCCGGCACCTGCGCCCGGGCGCGGTGGTCGTGGTGCGCGACGGGGACCGCGGCTGCCTGGTGTTCCACCACGGCCGCGGCACCGAGATCCCGGCGTTCCCGATGACGCCCGTGGACACCAACGGCGCCGGGGACACGCACACCGGGGTGCTGCTGGCCGAGCGGGCCCTCGGTGCGGACTGGGAGTCGGCCGCCACCCGGGCGAACGCGGCCGCGGCGATCGCGGTGACCCGGCGCGGCACCGAGAGCGCCCCCACCCGCGCCGAGGTCGACGACTTCCTCGCCTGAGCGGGTCTCCCCGGGAGAACGGTCCCGGCCCGCGCCCAGGACCGGGCTCTACGATGGAGGCGCACGTCACTTCCGAGCCGAGCCAGGAGACCATGGACGAGCAGAGCTTCCACGACTTCTCCGCACTCACCATCGACGGTGAGCACCGGGAGATGAGTGAGTACCGCGGGCGTCTGGTCCTGGTCGTGAACATCGCCACCGAGTGCGCCTTCACCCCGCAGCTGGTGAGCCTGCAGGAGCTGAGCGACGCGTACGCCGAGCACGGCTTCACGGTGCTCGGCTTCCCGTCGGACCAGTTCCACCAGGATCCCGGGACCGACGAGGAGACGAAGGAGATCTGCACCTCCACCTACGACGTGCGCTTCCCGCTGTTCTCGAAGGTCGACGTCAACGGCCCCACCGCGCACCCGCTGTGGAAGTGGATGTGCGCGCAGAAGGCCGGCGTGATCGGGGGCCGCATCGCCTGGAACTTCACGAAGTTCCTCATCGACGGCGAGGGCAGGGTGCTGCGGCGCTACGCCCCGCTGGTGCCGCCGGTGCGGATCGCCCGACGGATCGAGAGCGAGCTCGGCCTGCGCTGACATGCCCCGGCCCCGCCCGGTTGGTAGCGTTGGTCACAGACTTCACAAGAAAAAGGGGGACCCATGGAAGGCCTCGTACTCTTCCTCGTCATCGCCGTCGTGATCATCGTCGGCCTGATCATCCTCGCGGCGCTGCTGTTCGGCGGCCTGCGCACCTCGCTGATGTTCACCGTCCACTCCCGCGAGGCGGTGATCGTCGAACGGTTCGGCAAGTTCCGCCGCGTCGCGCAGGCCGGCCTGAACTTCAAGGCCCCGTTCATCGACAGCACCACGCGCCCGATCTCGCTGCGGGTCCAGCAGCTCGAGGTGAACATCGAGTCCAAGACCAAGGACAACGTGTTCGTGACCGTCCCGGTCGCGGTGCAGTACGTGATCAAGGAGGAGCAGGTCGTCGACGCGTACTACAAGCTGTCGAACCCCGAGGCGCAGATCCGCTCCTACGTGTTCGACACCGTGCGCTCGGCGCTCTCCGGCCTCGAGCTGGACGCGGCCTTCGAGTCGAAGGACGACATCGCCCGCAGCGTCGAGACCACGCTCTCGCAGCGCATGCAGGAGTTCGGCTTCAACATCATCAACACCCTGGTCCAGGACATCTCCCCGGACCAGCGGGTGCGCGACTCGATGAACTCCATCAACGCCGCCCAGCGCGACCGCGTCGCGGCGCAGTC
>CAZHSL010000086.1:2446-8494 GCA_964535185.1 uncultured Corynebacterium sp. | reverse complement strand
CCGGTGGGGTACTTCAGCACCCTGCCCGTCAAGGCGATGGTCGCCGCCCTCGCGGAGGAGGGCGTGCCCGGCGCGGTCTCGCAGACGGCGGGCACGTACGTGTGCAACGACGTCTTCTACACGCTGCAGCACCTGCTGGCGACCGACACCGCGCTCGCCGGGATCCGGGGCGGCTTCGTCCACGTGCCGTCGGCCGACGTGGTCGACGCCGTGACGGGGGCCCGCGCCCTCGCCCGGATGGTCGAGGTGGCGCTGCGCACCGAGCACGATGCGCCTCTCGCGGGCGGCGCCGAGCACTGAACCGGCTACGGGACCGCGCGTGCGGGGCCCTTGTCAACCGATCGGCCCGGATCGGGAAGGCATCGCGCCCGGCGCTGTGAACAACCGGTGCATCATGCCCCGTTTCGGCTCGGAAACGCCGTCCGTCCACCTCACGGCCAGAGTTATCCACAACGTTCTCCACAGGCGTGGACGAATGACAGACATGTAGTTCCGCAGGTACGGCGGAGAACCCGGGCGTGTCGCGGCGCACGCACGTAGCCCGGAGCAGCGCCCCGCAACGACCCCGGGCCACCCGTCAGCACACCCCCGGAACCCCGCATCATCGCAGGTCATGGAATGGTCAAGGAAGAACCTCAGGCGTGCGCCGAGGGGGCGGAGCGGTGCTCCGCGGGGCCGCACGGCCGTGACATCGCGGTGAGCATCCGCACGCCGCTCGGGAACCGGCCGAGTTCTCCCCACCGTCCGTCCACAGCCGATCCCCGGTTATCCACAGCAAGAGCGCGCAATCCCCAATCGTCCGCAGAGTTATCCCCAATCCTGTCCACAGCTGGGGAAAACCACAGCCGTGTAGTTCCCCGATCCTGGCGCCGGGCGGGTGCGCACCGTGGTAGAGGAGGTCCGGACGGGCCGCCCGCCCCCGCTCCGTGAGCAACGGGCCGGGGCGGTCCGATCCTCATCGAGCGATCGCCGCCCCGGCCCGTGCCGGTGCTCCCTGCGCGCCCCATCGAGGGCGCCGCGCCCGCTCCGGGTCACCGCGCCCGCTCTGGGGCGCCGCGCCCGTCCCCGGGCGCACCGCCTCACCCCATCGGCACCATGAGCGTCTTGACGACGATCAGCACCACGCACAGCACGACGGCAGCGGCCACCACGCCGGAGTGCACGAGGGCTGAGCGGCGAGCGAGCGCCTGACGGTCCGCGCCGTAGGTCGCCTTGGGCCGCAGGGCGAACATGCCCGCGGTCACCGCGGCGCCGAGCAGCAGGCCGCCCAGGTGCCCCTGCCAGGAGATGCCCGGCACGGTGAACGTGATGGCGAGGTTCAACCCGATCAGCAGGAGGATCTGCGCGGTCTGTCCGCCCAGGTGGCGGTTCACGATGAAGATGGCGGCGAACAGGCCGAACACGCCGCCGCTGGCCCCGAGGGTGCCGGTGTACCAGGACTGGCTCATCGGATCGGCGATCACGTACACGGCGGTGTGGCCGCCGAGCATCGAGACCAGGTAGATCGCGGTGTAGCGGACGTGGCCGAGGGCCTGCTCGAGGTGCTGCCCCACGATCCACAGCGCGTACATGTTCAGCGCCAGGTGCAGGATCCCACCGTGCAGGAAGCCTGCGGTGAGGAAGGTCCACGGCATCAGCAGCGCCCGGAACGGCGCGAAGATCCCCAGCTGCTCCACGATCCCCGGGGCGACCATCTGCCCGACGTAGGCCAGCACGCACAGGGCGATCACCGTGTACGTGACGTACGGGGTGCGCCTGCCCATGCTCGCGCCCATCGCGTTGCGGGGCCGGGTGGAGGCCTGCTGCCGGGAGATCTCCCGTTCGCAGTCCACGCACAGCGTTCCCACCGAGGTGGGCCGCTGGCAGTCGGGGCAGGCCGGGCGGTCGCAGCGCTTGCAGCGCACGTAGCTCACCCGGTCGGGGTGCCGGGGGCAGACCGGCGGCGCCTGCGGGTCCGGGTTGTCCTCGGCGCTGTAGCCGTAGCTGGGTCGTTCCATGCCCTCATTCCACCACGCGGGCCTGTGCCGGCCCCATGCGCCGCCGTCGGGCCAGGCAGGTCGCCGCCGTCGGGCCAGGCAGGTCGCCGTCAGGCCAGGGAGTAGGGGAACGCCGTGAAGAGCCTCTCGAACCGGCGGCGCTGCGCCGCGCTCATGTCCTTCAGCTCCTCGAGCACGAGGGTCCGCTTCCCGGCCGCGCCCCGTCGGCTCCAGACGCCCACCACCTCGCCGCGGCGCAGCGCGGCCCGCTTGAACACGCCGTTGTTGCCGGGCACCAGTGCATGGTGCCGCTCCTCGTCCATCAGGTAGAGCCGGTCGCGGTAGCCGAGAACCAGCTCGTCGAAGCCGGGCAGCAGCAGCTCGCGCATCGCCTCCTTCTCCGCGTCGGCGTACTCCTCGAGCAGGCCGGGCCGCCACCACAGGCGCTCCCCGTCGCCGCCGCGGGCCGCGTCGGCGGTGGCGTGGAGGCGGCCGTGCCGGTCCGCGTACCCGCTCTCCAGCTGGTCCTCGATCTGCGGCAGCACGGCACGGATCGTGCCCAGCGGCAGCTTCGACCACCAGGCGAGGTCCCGCTCCCCCGCCGGTCCGTGGCTGGTGAGGTAGCGCCGGGCCAGCTCGGCGGCGGCCGCGGCCTGGTCGCCGTTGAACGTGCCCTCGAGGTCGCTGCCGGCGGGCAGCCAGGTGCGCGCCAGCACCACCGCGGTCTCCCCGTCCCGCCAGGGGCCGTAGGCGGCGATCCCGAAGGTGATCATCTCGACCAGCAGGTGGTACCCGCGCCCCCGGTCGGTGCGGATCCCGGCCGCCTCCCACGCGGCCATCAGGTCCTTGCGCAGCACCCCGCGGCCCGTGCCCGGCACCGACTGCTCCGCCGCGATCTCCTCGAGCACCTCCTGCGCCCGCTCCAGGTGATGCTCCTCCAGCTCGAGCCGGCCGCGGCGCGCGATCGCCGCCCGCAGCGGGGCGGCGGCGCACAGCTGCGTGAGCCAGGCCAGGGAATCGGCGGCGACGGCGAAGACGGTGCCGCGCATCGGATAGCCGCGCACCACCTCGCCGCGGTCGAAGGCAGCCAGCACGGCACCGACGTCGCCGCCGGTGCGCAGGGCGAGGGAGGCCATCACGCCGGCCACGTCCTGTCCCTGGTGGGCTCCGAAGGCACGCGCGGCCTCGGCCGGGTCCCCGAAGCGGGGCGCGCCTGCCAGCCCCTGGGCGAGGATCCGGGTGCCGGCGAGGTGTCGCTGCGTCATGGCCAGAGCGTACTGGCGACCGTCCGGGCGAGGCAGGGATCCATCGAACGGTTGATCCCCTGCAGCGGCGTCGTCCATAGCGTGGAGAGCACTCGATCACGAGCCCGTTCCCTGCCGCGACCAGCGGTCTTCGTCAGAAGGAAGCACAGTGCCCACCTCCACGCCCTTCCGCCCCCGGCACCGCAGCGGCGATCCCGCAGCGGCCACCGGCGGGCACGCCCCCGGCGCCCCCGTCGGGCCCGGCACCCGCGATGCCGCCGGCACCGCCGACGACCTCTTCGGCTCCGACGCCCCCGTCGACCCCGTCGGCCCCGTCGGCCCCGACGTCCCGGTCGGCCCCGTCGGCCGATTCTCCGAGCGGATCGCCGCCGCCCTCACCGGGCGCCGCTCCGCCTGGGCGGTCCTCGCCGTCTCGGTGGTGGTGCTGCTGGCCGTGATGGGCGGGATGCGCGGCGCCGGGCCGGTCGCCGGCATGGACGCGCTGCCGGAGACCTCCGAGTCCTCGCGCGCCGCCGCGATCGCCGCCACCATGGAGGACACCCGCTACCAGCCGGTGTTCGCGGTGATCACCCGCGCGGACGGCGCCGCCCTGACCGAGGCGGACGCCGCCGCCGTCGAGACCCTCCGCGCCGATCTCGCCGAGGTCTCCGGGCGCGAGGCGATCGGCCCCATGCCCGCCGAGGACGGCGAGGCGGACCTGGTCATGACCACCGTCGACACCGAGGCCGACGCGGACGCGATCGACACGATGATCGCCCAGCTGCGCACCGCGGCCGACGAATCCGCGCCCACCGAGCTCAGCGTCTCCGTCACCGGCGGGCCGGCCGTCGGCTCCGACATCCGCGGCGCGTTCGACGGCGCGAACTTCACGCTGCTGGCCGTCACCATCGCGGTGGTCGCCGTGCTGCTGCTGCTCACCTACCGCTCCCCGATCCTGTGGCTGGTGCCGCTGGCCGTGGTGGCCCTGGCCGACGGCGCCGCCAGCGCGGTCACCTCCACCCTCGGCGAGCAGCTCTCCCTCGCCTTCGACACCGGCGTGATCAGCGTGCTGGTGTTCGGTGCGGGCACCAACTACGCCCTGCTGCTGATCTCCCGCTATCGCGAGGAGCTGCACCACCGCACGGACCACCGCGCCGCGCTGGCCACCGCCTGGGTGCGCACAGCACCCGCGATCATCGCCTCCAACGTCACCGTGGTGCTGGCGCTGATGACCCTGCTGGCCGCCGTCATGCCCGCCACCCGCGGTCTCGGCATCGCCGCCGCGGCCGGGCTGCTCATCGCGCTGCTCGCCGTGCTGTTCCCGCTCACCTCGCTGCTGGCCGTCGTCGGCCGGGGCGTGTTCTGGCCCTTCGTGCCGAGGCCGGAGGGCTCCGCACAGGCTGCGGCACGTCGCGACGACGCCGAGCACGGCCCCTTCGCGGCCGTCGCGCGCACCGTCACGCGCCGCCCGGCCGTGGCGGCCCTCGGCTCGGTGCTGCTGATGGCGGTGCTGGCCACCGGCCTGCTGGGCACCCGGGTGGGGCTCTCGCAGGACGAGCAGTTCGCCTCCGCGAACGAGTCCTCCGCCGGGTTCGCGGCGATGGCCGCGCACTACGGCGCCGGGGAGAGCGCCCCGCACGAGATCGTGGTGCGGGAGGGCGTCGCAGAGACGGCGGTGGAGATCGCCGAGGACGTGCCCGGCATCGACCGCGCCTCGGTCACCGGCACCGCACCGGGCGGCTGGGCCGTGCTCTCCGCCGTGGGCACCGCCGAGCCGGAGTCCCCCGCCGCGATCCGTGAGGCCGAGGGTCTGCGCACCGCGCTGCACTCCCTGGCCGGGGCCGACGCCCTGGTGGGCGGCACCACCGCGAGCGCCATGGACGTGCGCGCCGACTCCGCCCGGGACCTGCTGGTGGTGGCCCCGATGATCCTCGGCGTGGTGCTGATCGTGCTGATCGTGCTGCTGAGGGCCGTGATCGCGCCGCTGGTGCTGCTGAGCGTGAACGTGGCCAGCTCGGTCGCCGCGATCGGGCTGGGGCTGTGGGCCGGCCGCCTGCTGCTGGACATCCCGGCGCTGGACGTCACGGTGCCGCTGCTGGCCTTCCTGTTCCTGGTCGCGCTCGGTGTGGACTACACGATCTTCCTGGTTCACCGCGCACGCCACGAGGCGGGGACGCATGGCACCGCGCGGGGCATGGTGCGCGCCGTCGGCTCCACCGGCGTGGTGATCACCAGCGCGGGCGTGGTGCTCGCCGCCGTCTTCGCGGCACTCGGCGTGCTGCCTCTGGTGGTGCTCGGCCAGCTGGGCCTGATCGTGGGCCTGGGCGTGCTGCTGGACACCCTGCTGGTGCGCACCGTGCTGGTGCCGGCGCTGTTCGCCCTGATCGGCGAGCGCATGTGGTGGCCCTCCCGCCCGGCGCAGCGCTGAGCCGCCGCACGGAGGGGAACGGGCCGACGGGCGGAGCGCTGGAGGTGATCTCTTCGGCACTCCGCCCGTCCCGCTTCGTCGACGGGAGGAAGAAAGTTACCGTGACCTGCGACCCCTCTCTTCTCGACGAAAGCGCTCCATGACGTCCCAACGCCCCCTCCCCGCCCGGTCCGCTTCCTCTCTCGCCCGCCGCGGGGTGCTGCTGTCGGGACCGGCCCTGCTGCTGGCCGGCTGCGGACTGCTGCCCTCCGGCGACTCGCGTGCGCCGTCGGCAGGTGGCGACGGTGCGGCGGAGATGACCGACGAGGCCGGCGCCTCCACCCCGCCTCCCGGCAGCGCCGCGACTCTGGAGTTCGACGTGATCGAGGTGACCGACGAGATCGCGGCGGGCAACCTCATG
>CAZHSL010000086.1:0-2346 GCA_964535185.1 uncultured Corynebacterium sp. | reverse complement strand
CGGCGAGGCGCAGCCCGCCACCACGCTGCTGCCCGGCGAGATGAAGAGGTTCCTGCTCACCGCCTGGGAGTCCACGGACCCGGACTGGACACCCACGCCGAGCCACCTCAGCACCGAGCTCCACATCACCCACGCCGGGAACGAGGCGATCCGCCTGGACCGGGCGGAGAAGGGGGACGCCGAGCGCAGCGGGATCGTGCTGGCGATCGTGGACGCCGACCCCGCACCGGACGCGGTGGCGCTGCGCGCCGAGATCGAGGGCGGCCTCCAGGAGCTGTCCCTGGTGGACGGCTCCGTGATCGCGACCCCGGCCCCGCGCATGTACACGCGGGGGCTCGAGGTGGACGTCTCCGACGCGGACGTCATCGACATCTCGGTGCCCGACGGTTTCGGGCAGGACGTGATGACCCTGCACGGCACGGTGGAGGAGGCCTACCTCTCGCCGTTCGTGGACTCCGGGCTGGAGCACGGAGGGCACCTGGGCTGGGCCGAGGAGGGCGAGATCCATCTCGTGGTCCCGCTGACCTGGGACCGCGACTTCTCTTCGAACGTCGAGGAGCTCACCGAGGTGGTGCTGGTGCTCCCCGACGGCACCGAGCTGCGCCCCGCACAGGACCAGTCGCGGATGTTCGGCAGTGCGCACCGCCGCCCGATCGCCACCTTCACCGTCCCCGCCTCGCTGGAGTCCGCGACCGTGCAGATCATGCCGCGGTTCGGTCAGGTGCTGGACGAGGACTTCGAGCAGGTCGAGGAGCCGCTCACCGCCACGCTGACCTTCGCGTGAGGGACGCCCCCGCCGAGGGGGACGGCCCTCTCAGCCGCAGCTGACCGTGAGCGTGAACCGGGTGGTGGCCTGGTCGTTGGAGGCGCCGGTGAGCGTCCCCGCGCCCTCGATCTCGTAGGTGTCCCCGTCGACGACGACCTCGGTGGAGGGCATCCCGACCCCGCCGGTCGTCGCGGGTGAGTACAGCAGCGTCCTGCCGTCGGGCAGGGAGAAGCGGGCGGAGGCCACCTGGGGATCCTGGTCCGGATCGGCGATGACGGCGCTGATCCCGGTGGAGCGGCTGGGGTTCTGGGTGTTGATGTCACCGATGCGCAGGTGCATGCTGCCGTCGATCGTCTCGCAGTCCACCATCCCGAACTCGAGCTCGACCGGCTTCCCGCCGAGGGTCGCCTCCCAGTGCCCACCGCTGGGATCGCGCTCGGATGCACGATCGCCGCCGACACCCCCGCAGCCGGCCAGGGCCAGGGCTGCGAGGACGCCGACGGCGCATCGGGTCCAGGAGCGCTCGAGGACGCTCACGGGGTCACTTCTCGATGGTCACCGAGGTGATGACGACGTCCTCGAGGGGACGGTCGCGCATGTCGGTCTTGACGCCCTCGATGGAGTCGACGACCTTCTTGGAGTCCTCGTCGGCCACCTGGCCGAACACGGTGTGCTTGCCCTGCAGGTGCGGGGTGGGGCCCACGGTGATGAAGAACTGCGACCCGTTGGTGCCGGAGGGGCGGCCGGTCAGCGCGTTGCGGCGCTTGCCCGCGTTGGCCATGGCCAGCACGTAGGGCTCGTTGAAGTTCTTCTCGGAGATCTCGTCGTCGAAGGTGTAGCCGGGACCGCCGGTGCCGGTGCCCAGCGGGTCGCCGCCCTGCAGCATGAAGCCGGCGATGATGCGGTGGAAGATGACGCCGTCGTAGAACGGACGGGTGACCTTCTCGCCGGTCTCCGGGTCGGAGAACTCCTTGGAGCCCTCGGCGAGGCCCACGAAGTTCTCGACCGTCTTGGGGGCGTGGTGCGGGAACAGCTCGAGGCGGATGTCCCCATGGTTGGTGTGAAGAGTTGCGAACATGGCGTCATCCTCCCACACGGGCCCGTCGACCGACCGGACGGGCGTGCGCACCTTGTCACCCTCTGTGAGCCCGCGTGCGTGCTCGCGTTAGAGTTGTGCCACACGGGTCCACGGCAGTGTCCGGCTGTCATGGCCCAGGGACCATCGTCGGCCCGACCCGACGGACTCGATCGAAAGGGGATTCCCATGGCGTTGACCAGCAAGCGGGAGACCAAGAAGGCCAAGAAGCAGGCTGAGAAGACGGCCGACGCCGCCGGTGCGAGCGCGCAGAAGGCGGAGAAGGCGGTCGAGGAGCTGCAGAAGCTCGCCGCCACCGTCGGCCCTGCGGTCACCGAGGGTGCCCGCGAGGCCCGTACTCGGGCCACCGAGCTGTACGGCCAGTACGCTCCCGAGGCCCAGCAGCGCCTGCGCGAGCAGTCCGACAAGATCACGGCCAACCTCGGCCCCCGCGCCGACAAGCTCCGCCACGACGTGCAGGACGACTACCTCCCGCGCGCCCGCA
>CAZHSL010000085.1:0-8589 GCA_964535185.1 uncultured Corynebacterium sp. | reverse complement strand
CCGGGGCCGGTTCCTCGCGCTCGGTCTGCGTGGGCTGCGGATCCGCGGGCTCGGGGTCCGTCGTCTCGGGCTCGGCCTGGGGCTCCACGGTCGTGGGCTCCGGCTCGGTGGTGGTCTCGGAGTCGGTGGTGGTCTCGGTGTCGGTGCTGGGCGTCGGGTCAGGGGACGCCGAGGTGTCGGTCTCCTCCTCGGGCGTGCTCTCCTCCGAGGACTCCGTCTCGTCGTCCTCGGTCGGCTCCTCCGGCTCCTCGGTCGGCTCCTCCGGATCGTCGGTCGGTTCGTCCGGATCGTCGGTCGGCTCGTCCGGATCGTCCGTGTCCTCCGACTGGTCGCCGGACCCAGAACCGTCGCCGCCGCCGGTATCGCCCGAGCCGGGGTCAGTGGTGGCGCTGCTTTCGGGAACGCTGGGGCCCACCGGCGGCGGGGGGCTGGCGGGCTCGCTCGGGTCCTCCGTCGGTGTGGGGCTGACGGACTCGGTCGGACCGGGCTCCGTAGGTGTCGGCTCTTCCGACGACGAGGGCGTCGGCTCCGCAGACGGCGACGTCGAGGGATCCTCCGAGGGGGACGGCTCAGGTTCCGTCGAGGGATCCTCCGGCTCGCTCTCCTCCGGGGAGGTCGTGGCGGGCGAGCTGCTCTCGTCCTGGTCGCCCTTCTGTCCGTTCTCGTCGCCCTCGTCGTCCCTGCAGTTATCGAAGGTGCCGCGCAGCAGATGGGGCACGAGCCCGGACGAGCACACCTCGTCCTGATCATCGGCACCTTCGTCGTCCTGCGAGGCGTCGGCGCTGGGATCGTCCTCCGTCGCCGACGGCGAGGAGGGTGCGTGGTCGTCCCCGAGGTTCTCGGCGAGTGCCGGGGCGGTCGCGAGGGGGACCGTCACGGCGATGGCCGCTGAATAGGCGCAGAGGCGCGTGCGAAGGCGCATGAGTGTGGTCCCCCCTCTCCTTGTCGCGAGCTGGCGGGCTGCGGTCGGTGATGTCTCCGGTGGGTCCGACGGAGCACAATACCCTACGGAAACTTTACTTTCGACCCCATGTTTCTCTTGCCTAACCGACCGCGCAAGGACCCTGTGCGAGGCGCCACGGCCACGTGTTCGACGCGACGTTGACCCGTGCTTGACCTCGATTTGACCAGCGACCTGCGGGAACGGCCAGAGGTGCGCCGAGCAGGCGCAGACGGTCGCCGGACCCCGTGAAGCGGGGTCCGGCGACCGGGGGAGGGGCCGCGGTCAGTCGGCGAGGGCCTCGTCCACGAGAGCTTTCGCGGCGTCCTGCACCTGGGAGAGGTGCTCCTCGCCCCTGAACGACTCGGCGTAGATCTTGTAGATGTCCTCGGTGCCGGAGGGGCGGGCGGCGAACCACGCCGACTCGGTGGACACCTTCAGACCGCCGATCGCGCCCCCGGCGGGAGCCTCGGTGATCGCCGAGACGATCGGTTCGCCGGCGAGCTCCGTCGCGCTGACCTGTTCGGCGCTGAGCGCCTTCAGCTTCGCCTTCTGCTCACGGTTCGCGGGCGCGTCCATGCGGGCGTACGCGCTGCTGCCGAACTCCTCGACCAGCTCGGCGTGCAGCGTGCTGGGGGAGCGGCCGGTGACGGCGAGGATCTCCGAGGCCAGCAGCGCGAGGATGATCCCGTCCTTGTCCGTGGTCCACACGGAGCCGTCGCGGCGCAGGAACGAGGCGCCGGCGCTCTCCTCGCCGCCGAAACCCACGGAGGAGTCGATCAGCCCCGGCACGAACCACTTGAAGCCCACCGGCACCTCGAACAGCTCCCGGCCGAGCGATCCGACGACGCGGTCGATCAGGCTCGAGGAGACCAGCGTCTTGCCCACCTTCGCCGTGGCGGGCCAGTCGGGGCGGTGCGCGAACAGGTAGCGGATCGCGGTGGCGAGGTAGTGGTTGGGGTTCATCAGCCCGCCGTCGGGGGTGACGATGCCGTGGCGGTCCGCATCCGCGTCGTTGCCGGTGGCGATGTCGTACTCGTCCCGCTTCTCCAGCAGCGACGCCATCGCCCACGGGCTCGAGCAGTCCATGCGGATCTTGCCGTCCCGGTCCAGGGTCATGAACGACCAGCGGGGATCCACCTCGGGGTTGACCACCGTGAGATCGAGATCGTGCATCTCCCCGATCTCCGCCCAGTAGTCGACGGCGGCGCCGCCCAGCGGGTCCGCACCGATGCGCACGCCAGCCCGGCGGATCGCCTCGAGGTCGACGACGCTGGTCAGATCCTGCACGTAGGTGTGGAGGTAGTCGTAGCGGTCCGCGTCCTGCAGGGCCTTCTGGCGGCCATGACGGCGCACCCCGCGCAGGCCCGCCGCGAGCAGCTCGTTCGCACGGTCCGCGATCCATGTGGTGGCATCGGTGTCCGCGGGGCCGCCGTGGGGCGGGTTGTACTTGAAGCCGCCGTCACGGGGCGGGTTGTGGCTGGGGGTGACCACGATGCCGTCGGCCCGCCCGGGATCAGCGGCCGACCGGCCCCGGTTGTGGACCAGGATCGCGTGCGAGACGGCGGGCGTGGGCGTGTAGCCGTCCAGCGAATCGACCTGCGCGGCGACGTCGTTCGCGGCCAGAACCTCGAGCGCCGTGTCGAAGGCGGGGCGGGACAGTGCGTGGGTGTCCCGGCCGATGAACAGCGGGCCCCTGATCCCCTGGGCCGCGCGGTACTCGACGATCGCCTGCGTGGTCGCGGCGATGTGGTCCTCGTTGAAGGCCACGTCGAGCGAGGAGCCGCGGTGACCGGAGGTGCCGAAGGTGACGGCCTGATCGGGGTCGGCGGGGTCCGGATGGTTGTCGTAGTACGCGTCGAGGAGCGCGTCGACGTCGACGAGGTCCTCCTCCAGGGCCTTCTGGCCTGCACGGGGGTGCATGTTCACCACTCCATCCTCGGAAGTCGGGATCCTTCGCCACACTCTAGGGCAGGGCGGGGGCCCGGGGATCGGATGCGCCTGCCTGCTGAGACGGGGGAGGGGCGGGCCTCAGCGCGGGCGGGTGCGCACCAGCAGCACGATCCCGACGATCGTGAGGATCAGCCCGACGAGCCCGGCGAGGAGCCCGATGATCGGGCCGATCAGCAGCGGCGCCGCCATCCCGAACAGGCTGTACGGGCCGAGGTAGGCCGGGGCGTCCGTGCCGGTGCAGCTGATCGTCACCGTGGTGTCCTCGACGACCGCGACGCCGATCTTCTGGACGTACTGCGAGCCGTCGCCGAAGGTGACCGAGGAGCTGCTGGGCACCACGCTCACCGCGCCGGGGTCGGAGCCCTCGGCGGTGCACTCGGCGCCGTCCGCGTCCTCCTGCGGCACGTAGACGATGAGCATCTCGTTCGCGGAGACGTCCACCTCGCCGCTGGAGCCCTCGAGCACCTGCGGGCCGGTCGAGGCGTCCCCGGCGAGCGAGCTCACGGACCACACGATCCCGCCGATGGTCGCGGCCGGACCGACCACGAGCAGGAGTGCCAGGCCGACGATGAGCGGGAGCAGTCCGCGGCGGCGGGGGGATGCGGGAGCGGGAGCTCCGCTCGCGGGCAGGGGGCCGGTCTGCGGCCCGTATCCCGCCGGCCCGTATCCTGCCTGGTCCGCGCCGTGGGCACCCGGAGCCGACGGGGCGCCGTAGGGCCGGCCGCCGTCGGGCGAGGTGCCGGAGGACGAGGCGCCGTAGGGCGCGGCGTCAGGCGCGGGGGAGGTCGGTCCCGGCAGTCCGTAGCTGGGACGCCTGCGCCCACCGGGCGTCGTGGACTCACCGTCGGACATCAGGTCTCCTTCGCGAAGCGGGAGCCCCCAGCGTAATGGTCCTCCCTCCGAACCACCCGGGATCCGTGCCCGTCGTGCGCTCAGGGAGCGACGACCTCCAGCGCCAGGGCGATCAGGGCCGCGCCGACGACGGCCGTGGCCAGCGGAGTGATCAACCAGGTGAGCACGATCTGCAGCGCGACCCCCCAGCGCACGTTCCGCAGGCCCTTGGCGGCGCCGGCCCCCACCACGCTCGAGGCCAGGGCGTGCGAGGTGGAGATGGGGGAGCTGAGGCCGAACAGGCTCAGGGACATGGTCGCCGCGGCGGAGACCTCCGCGGCGAGGCCCTGCGCGACCGTCAGATCGGTGAGCCGCCGGCCCAGCGTGCGGATGATCCGATGCCCGCCCATCAGCGTCCCGGCACCGAGCGCGATCGCGACCGCCGTCATGAGCGGCAGCAGCTGCGTCGCCGAGGAGCCGGTGGCCGTCGCGGCGACCGCGATCACCGCCAGCGGCAGACGGGAGTCGCTGATCCCGTGCCCCGTGGCGACCGCGCCCGCGGAGAGGGTCTGGGCGAAGCGGAGATGCCCGCGCTGCAGGCGCTCGTGCCGGCCCAGCCGGAGCAGGCCGTGCATGAGGAGGAACGCGAGCCCGGCCGACAGCACGGGCCCCACCAGGGACACGATCACGAGAGTGCCGAGCAGGCCCCAGGCCGCGGACGCACCGAGCACGAGGGTCACGCCGAGCGTGCCCCCGAAGAAGGCGTGCCAGGTGGAGGCCGGCATCCCCCACCACCAGGTCAGCAGATCCCAGCCGATCGTCGTGACCATGATCGCGAGCAGTGCGAGGCCGAGCCGATCGGGATCGCCGGCGGTGGCCTCGGTGAGGGGGACCATCCCCAGCAGCCGCACCGCCCACTGAGCGGTGACCACCAGCAGGCCCATGCCCAGCAGCGCCCCGAGGACGTTCAGCAGCGCGGCCATCGCCAGTGCCGTCGACTCGCGCAGCGTGCGGGTCGCGATCGTCGTGGAGACCGCGTTGGAGGCGTCGTGGAAGCCGTTGATGTACGCCATCACCAGGGCCGTGACGACGACCGCCATCAGCAGGGCCGAGGTCACTCAGGAGTCCTTGACCCGCAGCAGATCCGCGATCCGTGCGCTGCGCTCCTGCAGGGTGATGGTCGCGCGGACCGACTCGGCCACATCGCGCAGCGGAAGCAGCTCCTGCGCCGAGCCGCCGCGCGTGTAGAGCTCCCCGAGGGAGCGGCGCACCAGCCGGTCGCCCTGGCGCTTGAGCTTGCGCACCTGCTCGTAGTGATCGCCCAGATCCCTCACCCGCGAGAGCTTCCAGGTGACGGCGACGGTCAGCTCCGCCGCGCGCTCGACGCCCTTGGCCGCCTCCAGCAGGGGAGTGGGCAGAGCACCCACCTCGGAGATGACCAGCAGCTCCGCCGTGTGCTCCATCGAGTCCAGGGTGTCGGAGACGGTCAGCGCGAAGTCGTAGAGCAGCTCGGCCTCGTACGGAGTGATCAGCGAGTGGGCGAGCCGCTGGGCGATGCGGCGGCACAGCTCCTCGGCGACCGTCGACTGCTCGTGCAGCCGCGGTGCGATGCGGGTGCGCTCGCGGTATCCGTGGCCGAGCAGCTTCGAGTGGGTGTCGGCCGATTGGACCAGCAGCTCGGCGAGCTCCTCGAAGAGGTCGTACAGGGGGCGCTCGCTGCGCTGCGGGAAGATCCGGTCGAGGAACCGCGCCATCTCAGGTCGCCTCCTCGCGCCGCAGGGCGCCTCACGCCGCTGATGCCGGTGGGGCGAGGGCGGACTGGTCCACGATGTCAGGGCGCCGGACCGGGATGCGCCTGTCGGCGCGAAGGCCGCTCGAAGCGGCAAATGTTGGAGCCCGGGGCAACCGCGGCCCGGCGCGCCCCCATCGTAGGACACGACCGGACGGGGGACGCAACCCCGTGCCGCGAGGTCATGGCATGGGACTCAGTTGCTGCCGGACCGGCTGGGCGACCGCCGCCTGCGAGCTCGCAGTTCAGTCCAGGAGCCCTGCCTCCGCGTGGCGGCCCGCGGCGGTCAGCTCCTCCCCGGTGCTGAGCAGGCGTTCGGCCTGGCGGGTGCGCTCGTCGTCGGCGTCCTCGTCGGCCAGCTGCGCGGTGCCGTGCGCCACGATCGTCGCCACCGCCCCGGCGCGCCGCAGCGCCATGCCCAGGTCCCCGGTGAAGGCGCCGCGCAGGATCTCGTCCATCGTGCGCTGGACCTGCTGCACATCCGGCGGCTCCGCGAATCCGGAGAGGTAGCGCAGGCCCGGGACCGTGCGCGACCCCGCCCGGTAGCGTCGCACCACGTCGTCCCCGCTGCTCGCCGACCAGGTGTGCAGCACGTACAGCCGCCACAGGGCGCCCGGCAGGGACGTGGCGGGAGCGCCCGACCACAGTGCCGCGAGATCGGTCAGCCCGTCCCGCGCGGCGAGGGTGACGACCCGCTCGACGACCTCGGGATCCGAGCTGTGGAACACCCCGTCGAGCAGCGCCCGGGCGGAATCGTGCGCGAGATCGGAGGAGGTCGCGGGATCGGGCTCGCCCGGGATGGACTCGGCGACCGAGTCGTACAGCGGGGCGGGCCGACGGAAACGAGAGGCGGAGGAGCCGTGCGAGGACATGCACCGCACACTACGCGCCGTGCCCGGGCCGTCGCACTACATTGGGATCCATGACGATTCCCCGGCAACTCGGCCCGGAGACCGGGCCCCGCACGGCCCTGCCCGACTACAGCCGCAGCAGCGCGACCGTCGAGCGCATGGTCTCCGAGCTGCATCGGGGCTCCGAGCGGAAGCGCCCCTCCGCCTCGGTGCGGGCCCTGTTCCCCGCCGCCGCCACCCGGGACACGGCGCTGCGGGCGGTGCTGTCCGCGCTCCTGCTCGGCGGGGCCGTGATCGCCGCCGTCGCGATCGTGCTGCTGCTGGTCACCCTCGAGGACGGGCGCTCGCCGGGACCCGGGATGCTGGTGCTGCTGCTCGCCCTGGGGACGCTCGGCCTGATCCTGCTGCTGCTCGGCCTGCGCTTCGGCATCGTCGCGCTGGGCACCGCCCGCTCCCGCGTCGAGATCTCCGAGGAGGGGCTGCACGTCGTCGGCGCCCTCGGCTCCCGACGGGTGCAGTGGCGGGACATCGTCGCGGTGGAGTCCCGTGTGGTGCACCCGGTGCACTGGCTCACCGCCGCGCTGCGGCTGCGCGACGGCTCCCGAGTGGTGATGCCCGCCTTCGACCGGCACGTATGGACCTACGGGCAGGCCTCCGGGCAGGACATCCGCGCCCTGCGCACCGAGCTGCGCCGGCAGGAGGGGAAGGTCGCGGGCCGGCGCCCGTGATCAGGCGGTGCCGGACGCGGTGCTGACCCCGTCCTGCCACAGCGCGCGGGCGGCTGCGGCCACGCCGTCGGCGTCGACGTCGGAGACGCTCAGCACGCCCTCCTCGTCGAGCGGGAGGTGGGCGCTCTTCCAGCTGCCGTCCTCCTCGACGTGGAACATGAGCGGGACCGGGTCGGTCGGGGCCGCGATGTCCGTGCGGCGCAGCGAGACCGTGCGCTGGTTGCCCCCCTCGAGGAACGCCAGCACGATGTCGGCGACCGAGGCGGGCACCTGCTCCGGGCTCGGCAGCGCGGTCACCACGAAGGAGTCCAGCTCATCCTGGGTGAGCATGATGATCGCCTCCTCGGCCTTGATGATGAAGGCCATGCGCATCGCCTCGCCCTCGGCCAGGGCGATGCCCAGCCAGCGGTCCGCGGCGGTCAGCGCGGTCGCGATGACCTGACCCTCCTCGCCCAGCAGCCACTGGCCGTCCGCGGAGCGCTCCACCTTCCCGCGGGCGCGGAGCCCCGAGGTGACCGCAGCGGTGACGAACTCCTCGGCCGACTCGGGGGCGCTGCGCAGCCCCACCTGCTCGCGGGTGATCCGACCGTTCTCGGTGTCGCGCAGGCCGAGCATGAAGTCGATCTCGTACGCGGTGTAGATCGTGACCTGCTCGTCGTGCGCGGCGGCCGTGGTCTCGCTCATGGGTCCCCCTGGATGGCGTGGCCCGGCCGACGCGCGCCGACCGGAGGAAGTGTCACCGGAAGCATGGCAGAAACCCGTCGGCCGCTCCACCGGCGCGCGGCGGCGGTGGACGCCCGCAGATCCGGCGGGGCGAACCGCCGGGAGCACGGCGCGGATATGCTCGCAGCATGCAGGGGGACGACGGGACGAGCTCGGACGCCGCGGCGGTGCGCGCGCTCGGCGGGGAGAGCACCCGTGCGGTCTACCGGGACCTGCTGCGGTTCGGGCCGAGGTCGCGCAGCGAGCTGTCCCAGCGGCTGCGGCTGTCCGCCCCCACGGTCACCCGCGTCACCCGCGACCTGCTCGAGCGCGACCTGCTCCACCCCCTCACCTCCGTCCACCGAGCCAAGGGGCGCCCCCAGGAGCCGCTGGACATCGAGGAGAACCGCGGCCCCCGGTTCATCGGCGCGAAGGTCACCGCCGACGAGGTCCACGCCGTCGTGACCAGCGTGCGCGCCGTCGTGCTCGAGGAGCTCGTGCTCCCGCTCGCGGGCACCGCGCCGGAGACCGTCGTGGAGACCGTCCTGGAGGCGGTCGGGGCGATGTTCTCCGCGCACCCGCGCGTGGCCGGCGTCGGCGTGGGGCTGGGCGGGCTGGTCGCCGAGCGCCGCACCGTGCTCTCCTCGCACCTGCTGGGCTGGCAGGAGCCGGTCGAGCTCGCCGCCGCGCTCGAGGCACGGGTGCCGGTCCCGGTGGTGGTCGAGAACGACCTGGTGGCCATGGTCGACGGGCTGCACTGGTTCGGCGGCGGCCGCAGCTACGACTCCTTCGCGG
>CAZHSL010000084.1:0-8613 GCA_964535185.1 uncultured Corynebacterium sp. | reverse complement strand
CCTGGGGCTCGGTGCTGCGCAACGTCCTGCTGGTGCTGGTGCTGCTGACGATGGTCTGGCTCGCCCTGAACGTGCGGCTGCCCTCCCTGGAGTCCCTGCAGGCCCGCATCGCGGAGCTCGGGCTGTGGGGGCCGTTCGCGTTCATCGGGCTGTACGCGGTGGTGGCCGTGACCCCGATCCCGGTGACGATCATGGCGGTCGCGGCCGGGATGATCTTCGGGCTCCCCGTGGGCACCGTGCTGTCGATGGCGGGAGTCGTGCTCGGCTGCTTCGGCGGGTACGGGATCGCTCTGGCGCTGGGCCGCGACACCGTGATGCGGATGCTCGGCTCCCATGCGGAGGTGATCGAGGAGCGCCTCCACGACGGCGGCTTCTACGCCGTGTGCACCCTGCGCCTGATGCCGGGCATCCCGTACTGGCCGGTGAACTACGGCAGCGGGGCGCTGGGTGTCACCAGCCGGGACTTCCTGATCGCGACGGTGCTCTCGGCCCTTCCGGGGCAGGTCTCCCTGATCGCGATCGGGGCCTTCATCGCCGATCCCTCCCCGGTCAGCGGCGCGGCCGTGGTGGTCTCCTGGATCGTCGTGATCGTCCTGACGCTCGTGGCCTATCGGCGCTGGCGGGCCACCCGCGCCCCGCAGGATGCTCCTGCACGGGGGTGAATATCCGGTGGCCGCAGGTAGACTGCGGCCACGCCGACGGAGCATCTCCTCATGCGAGTGCCGGGGAGCGCCCCGCCAGGTGGCAGCGCGTCGCCCGACGCGCGCCGTCCCCGCCGGGGCTCGCAGCGCTCCGGCCGTCCCCGAGGATGTGGCATGAGCACAACGACCGAGGCATCCCGCGGGTTCAGCCCGCGCGTGGCGCTGCAGAAGGTCGGCACCTCCCTGTCGAACATGGTGATGCCGAACATCCCCGCGCTCATCGCGTGGGGTCTGCTGACCGCCTTCTTCATCCCTGACGGCTGGACGCCGAACGAACCGCTCGCGAGCGTCGTCGGCCCGATGATCCACTACCTGCTGCCGCTGCTGATCGCGAACACGGGCGGCCGCATGGTGTACGAGGCCCGCGGCGCCGTGGTCGGCGTGATCGCCACCATGGGTGTCATCGCAGGTTCCGACTGGCTGATCGCCCAGGAGAACGCCCGACTGCTCGAGCAGTGGCTCGCCGAGGGCAACGCCGCCGCGGACTACGCGGAGCTCGGCGAGGTGCACATGTTCATCGGTGCGATGATCATGGCGCCGCTCGCGGCGTGGCTGATGAAGAAGCTCGACCGGCTGTGGGCCGAGCACATCCCGGCCGGCTTCGAGATGCTCGTGAACATGTTCTCGGCCGGGATCTTCGGCTTCCTCATGCTGGTCGCCGGCTTCTTCGGCCTCGCCCCGCTGGTGAACGGTCTGATGACCCTGCTGTCCAACGGTGTGGGCGCCCTGGTCGACGTCGGACTGCTGCCGCTGGTGTCGCTGCTCATCGAGCCGGCGAAGGTCTTCTTCCTCAACAACGCCATCAACCACGGCGTCCTCACCCCGCTGGGCCTGTCGCAGGCCGACGTGGACGGCAAGTCGGTGCTCTTCCTGCTCGAGGCGAACCCCGGCCCGGGCTTGGGGATCCTGCTGGCGTTCACCGTCTTCGGCCGCGGGGCCGCGAGGGCCTCCGCCCCCGGTGCCGCGATCATCCAGTTCTTCGGCGGCATCCACGAGATCTACTTCCCCTACGTGCTGATGAAGCCGATCCTCATCCTCGCCGCGATCGGCGGCGGCATGGCCGGTGTCGCGGTGAACGTCGCCTTCGGCACCGGCCTGATCGCCCCGGCCTCCCCCGGCTCGATCTTCGCGATCTTCGGCGTCGCCGCCCGCGACTCGTACCTGGGGATCGCCCTGGCCGTGCTCGCCGCGGCGGCGGTCAGCTTCGCCCTGTCCGCGCTGTTCCTCAAGATCGGCAAGCAGGAGGACGGCGACATCGCCGCCGCCACCGCGAAGATGGAGCAGATGAAGGGCAAGAAGTCCTCCGTCGCCGGCGCCCTGACCGGTGCGGGCGCCGCCGGCGCCGGTGCCGCCGCGGCGGCCGACGCCTCCGGCCACACCGGACCGATCCAGAGGATCGTCTTCGCCTGCGACGCCGGCATGGGCTCCTCCGCCATGGGCGCGACGGTGCTGCGCAAGAAGGTGCGCGCGGCCGGCTACGACGACATCGAGGTCACCAACAAGGCGATCTCGAGCCTCAGCGACGAATGGGACGTGGTGGTCACCCAGAAGGAGCTCACCGACCGCGCCCGCCAGCGCACCGGCTCCGCCGTGCACGTCAGCGTGGACCAGTTCATGAACTCCCCGCGCTACGACGAGGTCGTGGAGCTGGTCCAGCAGCGCAACGCGGAGGACGCCGACACGGAGGCGGCAGGAGCCGCCGGCGCAGCGGCGGCCGCGCCCGCGCCCGAGGCCCCGCCGCACGGTCGTCACGCCGCTCCCCGCCCGCAGGAGGAGGCGCCCGCCGCCGCTGCCGAGGCCGGGGCCCCGTCGCAGAGCGCGACGATCCTCGCCCCGGACTCGATCGTGCTCTCCGGCACCGCGAGCGACTCCGCCTCCGGCATCGACGAGGCCGGCGCCCTGCTGGTCGCCGCCGGCGCGGTGGACGAGGGGTACGTGGCCGCGATGCACGACCGCGAGGCCTCCGTCTCGACGTTCATGGGCAACGGCCTGGCGATCCCCCACGGCACCAACGAGGCGAAGTCCAGCATCCGGCGCTCGGCGATGTCCTTCGTGCGCTACCCGGACGGCATCGACTGGAACGGCAATCCGACCACCTTCGTGATCGGCATCGCCGGTGTCGGCAACGAGCACCTCGAGCTGCTGCAGAAGGTCGCCATGACCTTCTCGGACCCCGCACAGGTCGAGCGCCTCGAGAACGCGACCACCACCGACGAGATCCTCGAGATCCTCGGCGACACGAAGGAGTGATCCAGCGATGAAGGCAGTGCATTTCGGCGCCGGCAACATCGGCCGCGGCTTCGTCGGCCTGCTGCTGCACGAGGCGGGCTGCGAGGTGGTGTTCTCCGACGTCGCCGAGGCGCTCGTCCAGCAGCTCCAGGAGGCGGACTCCTACACGGTCACGACCGTCGGCCAGCATCCCACCACCACGGTCGTGGACGGGTTCCGGGCCCTGAACTCCGTCCAGGAGCCGGAGCTGCTCACCGAGGAGATCGCCTCGGCGGACATCGTCACCACGGCCGTCGGCGCGCGCATCCTGCGCTTCGTCGCGCCGAACATCGCCGCCGGGATCGCGGCCCGTCCTGCCGGCGCACCGCCGCTGGCCGTGATGGCCTGCGAGAACGCGATCAACGCGACGGACCTGCTGGAGCAGGAGATCCGGGCGAACTACCAGGGCGAGGATCTCGAGGACAGGGCGCTGTTCGCCAACACAGCAGTGGACCGGATCGTGCCGGTCCAAGCTGAGGGCGCCGGGCTGGACGTCACCGTCGAGGACTTCTACGAGTGGGCCGTCGAGCGCGGTCCCTTCGGCGGGCACGAACCCGACGTCCCGGGGATCACTTGGGTCGACGACCTCGAGCCGTACATCGAACGGAAGCTGTTCACCGTCAACACCGGCCATGCGACCACCGCCTGGCACGGGTGGGCGGCAGGCCACGCCACCATCGCCGAGGCGATCCGCGACCCCGCGGTCGCGATCGAGGTGGAGACCGTGCTCGCCGAGACCTCCGCTCTGCTGAGCGCGCAGCACGGCTTCTCGGAGGAGGAGATGGCCTCCTACCGCAGCAAGGTGCTGGGCCGCTTCGCGAACACCGCCCTGCCCGATCCGGTGGAGCGGGTGGGCCGCGGGCCGCTGCGCAAGCTCTCCCGCGAGGACCGCATCATCGGCCCCGCCGCCGCCCTCACAGAGCGCGGTATGGAGCACGAGGGGCTGCTGTCCGCCTTCGCCGCGGCGCTCGCCTTCACCCCGGCGGGCGACGAGGAGGTGGACCGGCTGCAGGAGCTGCTGCGCACCGCGGACGCCGACTCCGCGACGCTCGAGATCACCGGCCTGACCCCGGACCATCCGCTGCATCCCGAGGTGCGGGCGCTCGTCGCCGCGCGCATCGCGGACGCCTGACCCCCGCCCGACACCCGATACCCCTGCTCGACAGCAGGGACGATATATTCGCCCTCACAGCACGTGAGCCCACGAAAGGTACACACCATGGCAGAGCGCACCGTCAAGATCGCCAGCGCCTCCGGGCTGCACGCCCGCCCGGCCGGCATCTTCGCCCAGGCCGCGGCCGAGCAGCCCGCGACCGTCACCATCGAGAAGCCCGGCGGCAACGCCGTTCAGGCCTCGAGCATGCTGATGCTGATGACCCTCGGCGCCGGCAAGGGCGACGAGGTCACCCTGCGCGCCGAGGGCGAGGGCGCCGAGGAGTCCGTCGCCGCGCTGGCCGCGCTGCTGGAGAAGGATCTCGACGCCGAGGAGTGAGCTGCGCGCGGTGCCCCTGGCCGGCCCGTTCCCGGCGACATGCCGGGCCGACGCACCGAGACCCCCGATACCTCCCACCAGCGGGCGGTATCGGGGGTCTCGATGTGCGTGTCGCCGCGGCGCGGCACGGGGGCGCGCCGGCGTCGGTGCGTCGGGCCGCGCGGTGGCGCCTGTGCCCCGGGTCAGAGCCCCAGCTCGCCGAGGATCGGCAGACCGGCGCGGACAGCGCTGATCGCGTCCCCAGCGGTGCGGGCCGCGAGCGCCTTCGCCGCGAGCTCCTTGGCCTGCGCGAGCGTCACCGTGGAGAGCACCTTGGCCACCGCGGGCAGGGAGCGCGGGGTCATCGACAGGCTGTTCACGCCCAGACCCACCAGCACCACCGCCAGGCCCGGGTCGCCCGCGGCCTCACCGCACACGCCCACCGGCCGGTTCGCGTTCTCCCCGAAGGCGTCCGGGTCGCCGCCCGCGGCACGGGCCCCGTCGCAGGTGGCCTTGACCAGGGCGAGCACGGAGGGCTGCCACGGGGTGTTGAGATGGGCGAGGGAGCCCAGCTGACGGTCCGCGGCCATCGTGTACTGGGTGAGGTCGTTGGTGCCGATGGACACGAAGTCGCACGCCGTCAGGTGCCGGTCCGCGGTGATCGCCGCCGCGGGGGTCTCCACCATGATCCCGGCCGGGGCGAGGTCGCGCTCGCGGCACAGGGCGATGAAGTCCTCGGTCTCCTCGACGGTCGCGATCATCGGCGCCATCACCCACGGCGTCGCCTCGGACCGCTCCGCCGCGGCGGCGATCGCGTCGAGCTGGTTGGTCAGCACCGAGCGCTTCTCCCAGGAGGTCCGATAGGCGCGCACGCCGAGCGCCGGGTTGGGCTCCTCGGCGTCGGTGAGGAAGGGCAACGGCTTGTCCGCGCCCGCGTCGATGGTGCGCACCACCACCTTCTTGCCGGGGAAGTGCGTGAAGGTCTCCGCGTAGGCGGCGGTCTGCTCCTCGACCCCGGGCTCGTCCTCGCGGTCCAGGAACAGGAACTCGGTGCGGAACAGGCCCACCCCGTCGGCGTTCGCTGCCGCCGCGGCCTCGGCGTCCTTGGCGCCGCCGATGTTGGCCAGCAGCTGCACGCGCGTGCCGTCCTCCAGGACCCCGCCGCCTCCGTCGTACGTCAGCGGGTTCCGCTGCAGCTCGGTCCAGGCCGCGGAGAGGCGGTGGTGCTCCTCGGTGACCTCGTCCGTGACGGTGCCGAAGCCGGCGTCGACGAACACCTCGGTGCCGTCGGCGAACTCGTGGATGCTCTTCGCGGCGACGATCGCGGGCAGGCCCAGCTGCCGGGCGAGGATCGCGGTGTGCGACTGCGGGCCGCCGTCGGAGGTGACCAGCGCGAGCACGCGGCTCGGATCGAGGGTGGCGGTGTCGGCCGGGGCCAGATCGATCGCGGTGAGCACGAAGGGCTCCTCGCTCTCGGGGATCCCGGGGGCCTGCTCGCCGCGCAGCTCGGCGACGATGCGGGCGCGCACGTCGCGCACGTCCGTGGCGCGCTCGGCCATGTACCCGCCGAGGCCCTCGAGCATGGTGGCGACCTGGTCACCGGCCTCCCACACGGCCCGGGCGGGTGACTTCCCGCCGGAGGTGACGAAGCCCTGGGCGGTCTGGGTGAGGGAGGGGTCCGCCGCCATCTGCGCGGTGGCCTCGAGGATCTTCTTCCCGTCCCCGGCGGCGCGCTCGGCCAGCCGGGTCAGCGAGGCCTGCACGGCGGCGGCCGCGGCAGGGATCCGCTCGGCCTCGACGGCGGCGTCGGCGCCCTCGGGGAGCTTCTCGCCGGCAGGCGGTTCGGCGACCGGCGGGGCCATTGCGCGGATCGTGCCGATGACTCGGCCGGGGCTCACTGCCACTCCTGTGTACTGCGCCATCGAAGCCATCTCCTCTGCCGGGGCGGGTCGCACGTCGTGGCGCACATCGTACGTCCTCCGTGACCGCGGCCGCGGGCCCGCCACCGGGAGCCGGGGCGCTGCCTCAGCCCGCCGAGCTCGGCGACTGGGCCGACGGCGCGGACTGCGCCGACTGGGCTGACTGAGCCGACTGGGCCGACTGGGCGGAGACCGGCGACTGCGCCGAGACCGGCGTGGAAGCGGACTGCGCCGTCGGCGCCGACGCGGCGGACACCTCGGCCGCGGCCGACGGCGGGGTCTGCGCGGAGACCGCCGTGACCGCGCTCTGTGCGGTGACAGGGCTGCTCGCGGTCATCATCTGCTCGACCGGGGGCACCGTGGACGCCCCGGCTGCGGCCACGCCCGGTGCGGAGTCGGCGGCAGCGGCCTCAGCCGGGCGCTCCGCGGCTGCGTCGGCGCTCTGCTCAGCGGCAGCGGCCGCGGCGTCGCAGGCGGTGCCGACGGTCATCGCATAGGCCGCTCCGGGCGGGAGCACCGCCGCGGTGGTGCCGGCGGCCACGGTCCAGATCGTCGTGCTGCGCATCGTCATCTCTCCTTCGTCGGCCCGTCGTCCCGGGCGCTGTGCGTGATGACCTCAGGTAACACGCAGCGGATGAGACGAGCACAAGAGGCCGATGAGGCCGCTCTCATCCGAGCGCGGGGCTCCGCTGCGGGAGGCCGGCATCCGCCAGCATCCCGTCGAGCAGCTCGGGAGAGAGGTGGCTGTGCCGACCCGCTCGCGGCTCGACCCCGAGCACCAGCGGCCGTCCCTCGACGTCGCGGCGCACGCGGATGCCGGAGACGCCGGTGAGCCCCAGGGCCTCGACCGCGGTGCGGGCGGCCCCGGTGACCTCCGGCGCGTCCAGGGGATCCAGGCGCTCGACGTGCTCGCCCGGTCCGGTGCGCAGCAGGACGGTCGTCGTCACGCCGTGACGGGCGCTGCGGTGCACCTGCACGAGGAACTCCTCCCCCGGCGCGAACTCCTGCGCGACGAAGGTGTCATTGCGCGCCGGCAGCTGCTCCGAGGAGCGGACCACCTGCGCCCCGTCGCGGGCGTTCGCCAGGCGCGGTGCGACCACGTGCTCCCTCTGCTCGGCGAGTCGGCCCGCGACCCCGGACGGGCGCACCGCCACCGTGGTCGGGACCGGGACCCCATGCCGTTCCAGGTAGCGCATGAGCAGCAGCCGGTCGTGGCACAGGGCGACCGGGCCCGGGGCGGCGACCGCGACGGAGGTGCCCAGCACGGGCGCGGCTGCGGCGAGGGTCGGCAGCTCGTCCGGCACGGTCGGGATCAGCAGGTCCACCGCCCGGCGGGCGAGCACCGCCTCGAGGAAGGGCACGTAGGAGGGCGAGCCGGCATACGGGCCCAGCACGAAGTCCTCCCCCGCGGGCGGGGCCGGGGTGATGTCGGTGCGGATCACCTCCATGCCGCGGTCGTGCAGCTGCCGGATCAGCTGTCTGCCCGGTCGGCCGCCGGCACCGGTGACCATGATCGTGGGCGGGCCGTCGGACGCTGCGGCGGGAGCGGCGTGCGGACGCACCGCGGTGGCGAGAGGCATGCGTGGTCCTTCCGGATCGTCGAGCACGAGGTCCGACGACGGTGACGGCCCCGGGCCTGCTCGGGTCCTCGTGGACCGAGCGGCCGACGCCATTGTGTATCACTCGTTACACAAAGGCCATCCCTTTTCGGGCCGAGCGCTATAAAATGCTGGTCATGAGTGCGAGCAGGGGCCGACCGCGCAGCTTCGACCGCGACCAAGCCCTGGAACAGGCGATGCTGCTGTTCTGGGATCGGGGCTTCGAGGGCGCGGGGACGCGGGAGCTCTGCACGGCGATGGACATCTCCCCGCCCAGCCTCTACCACGCCTTCGGCAGCAAGCTGCAGCTCTTCGAGGAGGTGGTGAGCACCTACTCCACGCGGTACACGGGCTTCGTCGAAGCCGCCTTCGAGGAGCAGCCCGACGCCCGCCGGGCCACAGCGCACCTGCTCGCCGGGGCGGCCCGTCAGTACACGCAGCCGGGCTGCCCCGCGGGATGCCTGATCATGAACAGCGCCGCCGGTCCCGCGTCCTCCACCCCCGAGGTCGAGTCCGCCCTGCGGTCGATCCGGCAGGCGATCAGCCGACGGCTGCTGACGGCGCTGGCCGCGGACCAGGACGCCGGACTGCTGCCGGCGGGCCTCGACGTGCACGGCTTCGGGATGCACGTCCTGGCGATCTGGAACGGGATGTCG
>CAZHSL010000083.1:0-8668 GCA_964535185.1 uncultured Corynebacterium sp. | reverse complement strand
ATGCCCGGCCCGATCATGGCCCTGGCCCGCCGCTTCATGAAGCAGCCCACGCACATCCGGGCCCACGACCCGGGCGACGAGGCCCGCACCAAGGCGGACATCACGCAGGTCGTCTACCGCGCCCACCAGCTCGACAAGATCGAGGTGATGGCCCGCATCCTGCAGGCCCGCGGCCGTGGCCTGTCGATCATCTTCATGCGCACCAAGCGGCAGGCCGACCGCGTCGCCGGCGACCTCGCCGACCGGGGCTTCGCCGCGGCGCCGCTGCACGGCGACCTCGGCCAGGGCGCCCGTGAGCAGGCGCTGCGCGCCTTCCGCAACGGCAAGATCGATGTGCTGGTCGCGACCGACGTCGCCGCCCGCGGCATCGACGTCACCGACGTCACCCACGTGGTGAACTGGAACTGCCCGGACGACGACAAGACCTACCTCCACCGCACCGGCCGCACCGGCCGTGCGGGCAAGAAGGGCACCGCGATCACCTTCGTGGACTGGGAGGACCTGGCGCGCTGGGCCCTCATCGCCCGCCAGCTGGGGCTGGAGTCCACCGAGGCCCGGGAGACCTACTCGACCTCGGAGCACCTGTTCACCGATCTCGACATCCCCAGCGAGGCCAAGGGCACGCTCCCCGAGAGCGCCCGCACCCGTGAGGGACTGGAGGCCGAGGAGCTCGAGGACCTGGGCGGTCCGGACAGCTCCCGCGGCGGCCGGGAGTCCTCCCGCGGCGGTCGTGACGGCGGCCGCGGCGAGCGCGGCGGCCGTGGCGGCCGCAGCACCTCCCGCGGAGGTCGCGGGGGCGGCGGCGAGCGTCGCGGCGGCGCCGCGGGCTCGGATGCCTCCGAGCGCTCGGGCTCCGAGCAGCGCGGGGGCGAGCGTCCCCGCCGCAGCCGGTCGCGCTCGCGCACGCGCAGGGTCCACGGCGAAGTGGTCGAGGCGACGCAGGGCGGGGAGTCCTCGGGCGAGGGCCGTCCGCGGCGGCGCCGCTCCCGCGGCGGCCGCGGCCGCTCCGGCGGCTCCGGCCAGGGCTCTGCTCCGCAGGAGAGCTGACCAACCGGCGCGCCGCTCGCCCCGATGCCGCCGCGGCCCCTGATCCTCGGGATCAGGGGCCGCCCCCGCGCTCCGGGGCGGGGCACCCGGGGGGCGCGCCCGGCGCGCGCCGCGATCTACTCGCGCACCGCGACGGCGGGGGGGGTCTCCCCCCGCTCGTTGTCCTTCCCCGTGCCGTGGAAGTCGCTGCCCCCGGTGATCAGCAGCCCGTGGCCGTGCGCGAACTCACGCAGCCGGGTCCGCTCCTGCTCGTCGTGCTCCCGGTGGTCCACCTCGATGCCGTCCAGACCCGCCTCGGCCAGCGCGTCCAGCAGCGTCAGCGGCAGGTCATCGTCCCGGGTGACGGATCCCGGGTGGGCGAGGACGGAGACTCCCCCGGCCTCCCGGATCGCGCGCACCGCATCCAGCGGCGAGGGCGCGTAGTAGGGCACGTAGTACGGGCCCGAGGGCCGCAGGAGCTCGGTGAAGGCCGCCGAACGGTCCGGGACCACGCCCGCATCCACCAGGGCGTCGGCGATGTGGGGGCGGCCGATCACGGTGCTCTCCCCCGCGACCTGCGCTGCCACGTCCTCCCATCGGACCGGATGGTCCGCGGAGATCAGCTCCACCATGCGCCGGGCGCGCTCCGCCCGCGAGGTGCGGGCGCGGGCCATCTCCGCGGCCAGCGCCGTGTCCGGCGAGGGATCCACCAGCAGCGCGAGCAGGTGCACGCTGCAGCTGTCCTCCTCGCTGGAGACCTCGATGCCCGGCACCGCGGCGACCCCGGTGGCGCGGACCGCCCCGGCGAGCTCCGGCCAGCCCGAGACGGTGTCGTGGTCGGTCAGCGCGAGCACGTCGAGACCCGCCGCGGCGGCCTGGCAGAACAGCTCCCGGACGTCGGTCGTCCCGTCGGACCACGAGCTGTGCGCGTGCAGGTCGATCCGCGGTGCGGCGCCGGCGTCTGTCCTCTCACTCATATGCCCAGGGTAGACCGCGCCGTGAGACCATCGGGGGGTGAGCACCGAGAACAGCAGCCCCGAGCACAGCACGCCCACGGACAGCAGCGGCAGCGAGCGTATGAAGGACCTCGCCTCGCGCGGCGACTCCCGCTCGCAGCGCCCCAGCAACGAGGCCTTCCGCGAGTTCATCTCCTCCGGCTGGGACGAGACGGTCCCGGATGCCGAGCGCCGCGAGTCCGCCGACTTCACGCCCGAGCGCCGCGACGCGCTGGTGCGGCGCCTGCCCGGGACGCGTCTGGTGCTGCCGGCGGGCGTGCTCAAGGTCCGCTCCAACGACACCGACTACCCCTTCCGCCCCGACTCCGCCTTCGCCTACTACTCCGGCCTGGGCACCGACGAGGAGCCCGACAGCGTGCTGGTGATCGAGCCCTCCGCGGAGGACGCCGAGCGCGCCGAGGCGACGTACTTCTTCCGGCCCCGCGCCGGCTTCGACTCCAGCGAGTTCTACGCCGACGCGCGCTACGGCGAGATGTGGGTGGGGCGCCGTCCCACCCTCCCCGAGGCCGCGCAGCGTCTCGGCATCGAGGTGCGCCACATCGACGAGCTGCGCGACCACCTCGCCAAAGACGTCGGGGCCCAGCTGTCGCTGACGGTGATGCCGAGCGTGGATGCGTCCGTCGAGGCGATGGTCGAGGAGATCCGGGCGCAGAACGGCCTGCCCGGCGGGGACGAGGCCGCGGCCGAGAGCGCCGTGCTCAAGGAGGCCGCGAGCGAGCAGCGCCTGATCAAGGACGAGTACGAGATCCGCGAGATGCGCAAGGCGGTCGACGCGACGCTGCGCGGCTTCGAGGACGTCATCCGCCGTCTGCCGGAGGCCGTCGGCCACGCGCGCGGCGAGCGGGTCATCGAGGGCGTCTTCGCGGCCACCGCGCGGGCCGACGGGAACGGGGTCGGCTACGACACCATCGCGGCCGCCGGCGACCACGCCTGCACCCTGCACTGGACCCGCAACGACGGGCAGGTCACGGCCGACGAGCTGGTGCTGATCGACGCGGGTGTCGAGGTGGACTCCCTGTACACCGCCGACGTCACCCGGACCCTGCCGGTCTCGGGCACCTTCTCCCCCGCGCAGCGCAAGGTCTACGACGCGGTGCTCGAGGCCTCCGACGCCGCCTTCGCGGTGGCCCGGCCCGGTCTGCGCTTCCGCGAGCTGCACGCCGCGGCGATGGAGGTGCTCGCCCACCGCCTCGAGGAGTGGGGCCTGCTGCCCGGCACCGCGGAGGAGTCCCTCTCCCCCGAGGGCCAGTGGCACCGTCGCTGGATGCCGCACGGCACCAGCCACCACCTGGGGCTGGACGTCCACGACTGCGCGCAGGCCCGCCGCGAGATGTACCTCGACGCGGAGCTCGAGCCGGGGATGGTGTTCACCATCGAGCCGGGCCTGTACTTCAAGGAGAACGACCTGCTGGTGCCGGAGGAGCTGCGCGGCATCGGCGTGCGCATCGAGGACGACGTGCTGGTGACGGCCGACGGCGTCGAGAACCTCTCCGCCGCCGCACCGCGCCGGGCGGAGGACGTCGAGCGCTGGATCGCCGAGCTGCAGCAGTGAGCACCTCCGCGCAGCCGCGCTTCTACGCGGCACGGCTGGCCGGCACCACCGTCTTCGACCCGATCGGGGATGCGGTGGCGACGGTCCGTGACGTGGTGGTGGTGCCGCAGACGCGCACCAGCGCCCGGGCCGTGGGCCTGGTGGTGGAGGTCGGCGGGAAGCGGCGGGTGTTCCTGCCCATCACCCGGGTCACCTCGATCTCGCCGGGACAGGTGATCTCCACCGGCGTGCTCAACGTGCGCCGCTTCGAGAAGCGCACCGGCGAGCTGCTGGTGATCGGGGACCTGCTGGACCGCGTGGTGACCCTCGGCGACGGCACAGGCGAGGCGACCGTGCTCGACATCGCCCTGGACCGGGACCGGCACCGCGACTGGAACGTCTCCCGGCTGCATCTGCGGCGGCAGCGCCGGGGCGGCTCCCTGAGCCGCCTCGTCTCCCGCGGGGAGACCCTCACCGCCCGGCTGTCCGAGGTCTCGGGGCTGTACGGTTCGCAGGCCGAGCAGTCCGCGCACCTCCTGGCCGCCTCGTACCAGGACCTCAACCCGGCCGACCTCGCGGAGATCATCCAGGAGCTCGAGCCCAAGCGCCGCATCGAACTGGCCGGGGAGCTGGCCGACGAGCGTCTGGCCGACGTGCTCGAGGAGCTGCCCGAGGACATCCGCGTCGAGGTGGTCACCGGGCTGGACGCCACCCGCGCCGCCGACATCCTCGACGCGATGGATCCCGACGATGCCGCGGACCTGGTCCAGGAGCTCCCGGAGCCGGTCGCCGCCCAGCTGCTGGAGCTGATGGCGCCCGAGGAGGCCGAGGACGTCCGCCGCCTGCTGGCCTACGACGAGTACACCGCCGGCGGCATGATGACCACCGAGCCGCTGATCGTGGCACCGGAGACCCCGGTGGCGCACTGCCTGGCCCTGATCAGCCGCGAAGCCATCCATGCCGCGCTCGCCTCGACGGTGCACGTGTGCCGCTCGCCGCTGGAGACCCCCACGGGGAAGCTGCTGGGGATCGTCCACTTCCAGCAGCTGCTGCGGGAGCGTCCCGACCGGCCCGTCGGGGAGATCCTCGACGCCGACCGGGTCGCGGTGGCGCCGACCGTGCCGCTGTCCACGGTCACCCGCGAGATGGCCACCTACAACCTGGTCTCGATCCCCGTGGTCGACGAGGACGGGCGCCTGCTGGGCGCCGTGACCGTCGACGACGTGCTCGACCACGTGCTGCCCGATGACTGGCGCGAGCAGGACGAGCCCGCCCCCACCACGGGTCAGATCGACCTCTCCGAGATCGCCCGCGCCACGGCCCGGGACGCCGAGGACGAGGCCGCCCACCGCGCGAGGAGGGAGTGAGCATGGCGGAGCACAATCTCGGACCGCTCGACGACCCGTCGCCCCGCAGGGGCCCGCTGCTGCGCAATCCGCTGCGCGGGGACGCCTTCGGCCGTGGCGCCGAGGCCTTCGCCCGGATGATGGGCACGCCGGCCTTCCTGGTCGGGATGACGGTGTTCTGCGCGGTCTGGCTCACCTGGAACTCGCTGGCACCGGAGGCCGCGCAGTTCGATCCGCGCGCCCTGAACTTCACCCTGCTGACGCTGATCCTCTCGCTGCAGGCCTCCTACGCCGCTCCCCTGCTGCTGCTCGCGCAGAACCGTCAGGACGACCGCGACCGCGTGCAGGCCGAGCAGGATCGCCAGTCCAACGAGCGCAACCACGCCACCACCGACTTCATCACCCGGGAGATCGCCTCCCTGCGCCTGGCCCTGAACGACGTCGCCACCCGCGACTTCGTGCGCGGCGAGCTGCGCGACCTGCTCGAGGAGCTCGAGGAACCGCCCGCCCCGGATGCCGAAGCCCTGCGGGCCCTCCTGCGCGAGGAGGTCGAGGCGGCGCTGGATCGCCGCACGGCCGAGGCCGATCCGACGACATCGAAGGAGCAGAGCAACCAGTGACCACGTCCGAGCAGTCCGACGCCGGGCAGGCCGCCGGCGACGAGCGCGTCGCCCAGATCCACGAAGCCCTCACCGGGGTGATCGACCCCGAGATCCACCGTCCGATCACCGAGCTGGGCATGGTCGGCTCCGTCGAGATCGACGCCGAGGGGACGGCGAAGGTCCACGTGCTGGTGACCATCGAGGGCTGCCCGATGCGGGACCGCATCGAGCGCGAGACCGCGGAGGCGACCGCGACCGTGCCGGGCCTGTCCCGGGTCGAGGTGTCCACCTCCGCGATGACCGAGGAGCAGCGCCGCGAGCTCACCGACCGGCTGCGCCAGGGGCGCCGCCAGATCCCCTTCAACCAGCCCGGTTCGCTCACGCGCATCTTCGCCGTCTCCTCCGGCAAGGGCGGGGTCGGCAAGTCCACCGTCACCGCGAACCTCGCCGCGGCGATGGCGGCCGACGGCCTGCGGGTGGGCGTGATCGACGCGGACATCCACGGGTTCTCGATGCCCGGCATGTTCGGGATCACCGATCAGCCCACCAAGGTCTCCGACCTGCTGATGCCCCCGACGGGGCACGGCGTGGCCGTCATGAGCATCGGCATGTTCGTCCCCGAGGGCCAGGCGGTCGTCTGGCGCGGGCCCAAGATGCACCGCGCGATCGAGCAGTTCGCCTCGGACGTGTTCTGGGGGGACCTGGACGTGCTGCTGCTGGACCTGCCGCCCGGCACGGGCGACGTCGCGATCTCGGTGGCGCAGCTGCTGCCCGGTGCCCAGATGGTCGTGGTCACCACGCCGCAGCAGTCCGCCTCCGGGGTGGCCGAGCGGGTCGGCTCGCTGTCCACCTCGACCGAGCAGGAGATCGCCGGCGTGGTCGAGAACATGAACGGGCTGACCCTGCCGGACGGCACCGTGATGGACGTGTTCGGCACCGGCGGCGGCGACCGGGTCGCGGAGACCCTGGGCCGGGCCGTCGGCCACGACGTGCCGGTGCTCGGCCGTGTCGGGCTCGACCCCGCGCTGCGCGAGGGCGCTGATCAGGGGGTGCCGCTGGTGGTCTCGGACCCCGACTCCCCCACCTCGATCGCGCTGCGGGACATCGCCCGCTCGCTGGTGCACAAGCCGCGCGGGCTGGGCGGGATGAAGCTGCCGCTGAGCGTGGCCCGGTGAGGCAGAGGTGACGGGGCCCTGACCGGGCCTCCCGGCCGGCCGGCGTGCGCCGCGATCGGCTCAGGTGGCCTCGTCGTCGAAGGGGGCGCGCTTCGGACCCTTGTCCTTCGAGGACTTCTTCCCCGAGGTCGCGCCCTTCGCGGCGGCTCCCGCCGCAGCGCCCCCGGCGGCGATGCTCATCGCCTCCTTGTCCGGGATCAGCTCCTCGAGATCAGTGTCGCCCCAGGCCTCACGGATGATGCGCCGCGGATCGTACTGGCGCGGATCGTACTTGCGCAGGTCCTCGATGGCGATGCCCATCTCGTCCTCGACCGTGGAGCGGGAGTCGTCGACCCAGCGTCGGGCCTGCCGCACCCACCGCACCAGCTGCCGGGTCACGTCGGGCAGCCGCTGCGGCCCGACGATCACCAGGAACACCACGAGCAGGACCACGATCTCCCACCCGCCGAGGCCGATGAATCCGGTGCCGCCCATTGTCCACCTGTACGTCTCGAGGTCTGCTGATGCCTCGCCATTATTGCATCGCGGGCACGGCTGGGCTCACAGGAGCGGCCGCTGTCGTAGGATCGGCCAGATCGGACTGTGAACGGAGAGGATGCGCTGATGTCGTCGGGAAAAGTGGCCGGCTGGGCCCACGGTGAGGAATTCGTCGACGAGGCGACCCTCTTCCCCGACGACGGGGTGCTCGCCCGTGCCCGGGAGCGCGGCAACGAGCTCGGCGCCACCCCGGTGCTGCCGGGGGCCGGTGCGCTGATGCGGGTGCTGGCCGCCGCGGTGCATGCCCGCTCGGCCGTCGAGATCGGGACCGGCAGCGGCGTCGGCTCCCTCTATCTGCTCTCGGGCATGCACCCGGACGGCGTGCTGACCACCATCGACCCGGAGGTCGAGAACCAGCGCGCCGCCCGCGAGGCCTTCGCCGAGGCCGGGATCCGCTCGCCCCGGGTGCGCACCATCGCCGGTCGTCCGCGCGACGTCGTCGGCCGCCTCACCGATCACGCCTACGACCTGGTCAGCTTCCCCGCCCACACCCCGCATGCCCTGGACCTGCTCGAGCACGCGCTGCGCCTGCTGCGGCCCGGCGGGGTGCTGGTGATCCCGCACGCCCTGTTCCACGACCGGGTCCCGGACCCGACCGCCCGGGACGCCACCACGCAGGCCGTGCGCGCGCTGCTGAAGGCCGCCGCGGAGTCGGAGCGCCTGGTCACCGTGCTCACCGGCAGCGGCGACGGCGTGCTCGCCGCCGTCGTGAGGCCCTGACCGGGCACGACCCGCGATCCGCCCGGGAATGACGACGACCCCGCACCGGCGGGCGCGGGGTCGAGGTCAGGGCTGGTGATCTGCTACTTGATGACGCCCTCGAGGGCGTCGCGCAGCTCCACGGCTTCCGATGCGGCGATCTCGACGACCAACCGGCCTCCCCCTTCGAGCGGGACCCGCATGATGATGCTGCGACCCTCCTCCACGACCTCGAGCGGACCGTCACCGGTGCGCGGCTTCATAGCAGCCATCGTGCCTCCTTGATGTGTCACTGCCCTTGCGTGGCACCCCCGGACGGGGCCTCGGACAATGCGCCTACGGTGGCCATTATCTCAGGTCTCGGGACCGGCGCGCACGTCGCGCACGTCGCGGCCGCTCCGGGAGGTCGATCCCGTTTCCGATCCGACCCGTCGCCACCCCCACCATCAGCACCGCGACCAGCACGGCGACCAGCAGGAGGAGGATGACGATCGGGCCCACGGCGCTCATGGGACGGTCTCCTGACCGGCGTACTCCCGCAGCACGTCGAGGGCCTCCTGCGGGGTGTCGACCACCCGCATCAGGTCGATGTCCAGCGGGTTCACCATCCCGCCGTCGACCACTGCGCTGCGCAGCCAGTCCAGCAGCCCCTGCCAGTAGTCGCGCCCCACCAGCACCACCGGGAACATGTCGATCTTGTGGGTCTGCATCAGGCACAGCGCCTCGAACAGCTCGT
>CAZHSL010000082.1:0-8679 GCA_964535185.1 uncultured Corynebacterium sp. | reverse complement strand
TCGACACCACCACCGAGCCCGAGACCGGCGGGATGGGCGGCGGCCCCGGCGGGGGAAGCGCCCCCGGCGACGAGCCGCCCACGGGCGGTGAGGGCGATCCGGGCGAAGGCGGCCCGGACGGGGGCGGCACCCCGCCCGAGGGAGCACCGGAGGGCAGCGGCCCCGGGGGTGAGCGGCCGGCAGGCGGCGACGCACCGACGGCGCCCACCGACGGCGGGGAATGAGAGCGGGGCCCACCGCCTCCTCGTCAGCGCGGCCGGACGGGGCCGCCCGACCGCGCTGCGGACGCGACCCCGCTACTCCCGCTGCCGCGAGATCACCACGCGCTGCAGCAGCACGAAGACCAGCAGGATCCCGCCGGTGATGATGGTGGTGGCCTCCGGCGGGATGCCGCCGTCACGGGTGATCAGCACGTTCATCAGACCCAGCACGAGTGCACCCACCACGGAGCCGAGCACGTACCCGAACCCGCCGGTGAGCAGGGTGCCGCCGATCACCGCCGCCGCGATCGCATCCAGCTCCCAGCCGATCCCGGTGATGTTCTGGGCGGAACCCAGGCGCGCCGTGTACACCACCGCAGCGATGCCCCCGAGGGTTCCGCTGATGACGTAGATCATCAACTTCGTGCGCAGCACCGGCAGGCCCATCAGGGAGGCGGACTGCTCCGAGCCGCCGATCGCGTAGACGGTGCGGCCGGTGCGGGTGCGGTGCAGGATCACGAACGCGGCCACCACCATCACCAGCGCGATGATCACACCGGGGGTGATGATCAGGTCGTTGACCTTCGGCCCGTCGATGATCTTGATCTTGGTCGACAGCAGCAGGAGCCCCGAGTCCTCCGGGACGCGCACGGGCACGGTGGAGAGCATCGAGGCCAGCCCCCGCCCCAGGAACATCATGGCCAGTGTCGCGATGAACGGTTGGACGTCGAAGTATTGGATGAGGATCCCGGAGACCAGGCCGATCGTCGAGCCGATCGCGATCATCACCAGCACCACCAGCCACGCGTTCCAGCCCGCTTCGGCGAGCATCACGCCGCACACCGAGGACAGCGCGATGATCGCACCGACGGAGAGGTCGATGCCGCCGCTGATGATCACGAAGGTGAGCCCCACGGCGAGGATGATCAGGTGGGCGTTGTTGATGAACAGGTTCGAGATCGTGCTGAGATGGAAGATCCGGCCGTACGCCGTCTCCCCGTAGACGAGCATCAGCACGAAGATCAGCAGCGCGGCCAGGGTGGGCAGGGAATCGGCGCGGAAGAAGCTGAGCATCGCGCGCACTCGTGAGGTGCGCGGCGGCGTGCGGGTCACGGGCGGGGTGGTGATCGCGGTGTTCATGCGGAGACCGCCTCCTTCTCGAGGTTGCTGTCGCTGCCGCTGGTCCCGCCGACGTCGCGACGTCGCGAGCGTCGGGCGCGGAACAGGGCACGCACCCGGCGGGACTGCAGCAGGCACAGGGCGATGATCACGATCGCCTTGAAGGCCGGGGTGGCGGAGGAGGAGATGCCCAGGAACACCACGGTCTTGTCGAGCGTGGCGATGAGCAGCGACCCGATCGCGGCGCCGGTGATGTTGAACTTCCCGCCCGCGAGGGATGTGCCGCCGATGACCACGGCGAGGATCGCATCCATCTCCATCTGATAGCCGGTGTTCGACACATCCACCGTCATCACGCTCGCCGTGGCGAAGATGCCGCCCACGGCCGCGAGCAGGCCCGAGGCGATGTACACCGAGAACAGGAGCCCGCGCCGGTTCACGCCGGCCAGGCGTGCGGCCTGCGGGTCCATGCCGATCGCCTCGATCATCAGGCCCAGCGCGCTGCGGCGCACCAGCAGCCCCACCAGGATCACGATCACCACGGCGAGCACGAAGACCACCGGAATGCCGAGCACGTAGCCGTTGGCGAGCCAGCGGAAGGTGTCGTTGCCGGCCGCCGTGTTCTGCCCACCGGTGATCACCTTCGCCAGGCCCCTCCCGGCGAGCATCAGCACGAGCGTGGAGATGAACGGCTGCAGCCCCACCACCGAGACCAGCACCGCGTTCACGGCGCCGAGGGCCCCGCCCAGCAGCAGGGCGAGGCCGAGCGCTCCGGCGGCCGCGGCCGGGGAACCGCCGGCGGAGGAGAGGAACTCCATCGCGATCGCTCCGGAGACGGCCATCAGGGAGCCGACGGACAGGTCGATGCCCGCGGTCGCGATCACCAGGCACATCCCGACGGAGATCATCGCGATCGGAGCCGCGGCACGCAGGATGTCGATGACGTTGCCGACGAGGCTGCCGGTGGTCTCGTTGTAGCTGACCGCCAGGTATCCGGGGTCCTTGAGGGTGTTGACCAGCAGGAGCAGGGCGATGGCGATCAGGCCCCAGAAGTAAGGGCGGCGGAGGAGGTCCATCAGCGCAGAGGGTCCGGAGGTGCCGTCGTGTCTCATGAGCCGACTCCTGTTCCTGTGGGGTGGGGGCTGCCGGTCCGGCCGGGAGCGGACTCCTCGGCGATGGTGGTGATCAGCGTGTCCGTGGAGATGCTCTCGTCCACGACGAGGTCCGCCAGCTTCCGGCGATCCTTCAGCACGATGATCCGATCGCTGAGCCGCACCACCTCCTCGAGCTCGGAGGAGATGAACACGATCGCCACGCCGTCGTCGGCCAGGGCGATGACCTGTTCCATGATCTCCGTCTTCGCGCCCACGTCGATGCCGCGGGTGGGCTCGTCCAGGATCAGCACCTCGGGCTGCGTGGCCAGCCAGCGGCCCAGCAGCACCTTCTGCTGGTTCCCACCGGAGAGGTTGCTGATCGGGCGGTCCGGATCGGCAGGGCGCACGTTCAGTGCCGTCATGTACTTCTCGACCAGGGCGTCCTTCTCCTGTGCGGGCAGCGGCCGCGCCCATCCTCGTTCCGCCTGGACGGCGAGGATGAGGTTCTCGCGCACGCTGAGGTCGCGGATGATGCCCTCGTCGCGCCGGTTCTCGCTGGCGTAAGCGATGCGGGCGGCGAGCGCTCGGGCGGGGGAGGAGATGTGGGCGTCGGCGCCTCGCAGTCGCACCGCCCCGCCCTCCGGCTTGTCGGCTCCGTACACGAGGCGGGCGAGCTCCGTACGGCCGCTGCCCAGCAGGCCGGCGATACCGAGCACCTCTCCGGCGTGGAAGGTGACATCCGTGGGCTCCAGCGAGCCGGTGCGGCCGATTCCTTCTGCGCTGTAGACGGGGGTGCCGGAGCGGTCCACGTCGCGGCGGCTGCTCGCGCGCTCGAGCGAGTCCAGGGCGCCGATCTCCCTGCCGACCATGGTGGAGATGAGCGTGGCCTGATCGATCTCGCCCGTGAGGAACTCGCCCTGGAACACGCCGTTGCGCAGCACGGTGAGCCGGTCGCTGATCTCGTACACCTGGTCCAGGAAGTGGGAGACGAACAGGATCGCCACGCCCTCGTCACGCAGCGTGCGGATCACCGCGAACAGCTGTGCGACCTCCGCCGCATCCAGGCTCGACGTGGGCTCGTCCAGGATCAGGACCTTCGAGTCGGTGACCGTCGCGCGGCTGATCGCGACCAGCTGCTGCAGCGCGATCGACAGGGAGGACAGCGGCAGGCGCGGATCGATCCCTCCCAGGCCCACCTTCTCGAGCACCTCGGAGGCGCGCCGATGCGTCGCGCCCCAGCGGATGCCCAGCGGTCCGCGGGTCTCGTGCCCGAGCATGACGTTCTCGCCGATCGACAGGTTCGTGCACAGGTTCACCTCCTGGTACACCGTCGAGATGCCGGCGGCCTGTGCGTCGGCCGTGCCGGTCAGCCGCCGCGCGGTGCCGGCGATCAGGACTTTGCCCTCGTCGATCGGATACACCCCGGTGAGCGCCTTGATCAGGGTGGACTTGCCGGCTCCGTTCTCCCCCATCAGGGCATGGACCTCGCCGGGCAGGAGCCGGAAGCTCACCCGGTCCAGGGCCTTGACCCCGGGGAAGGAGATCGAGATGTCCTGCATCTCGACGATCGGTGGTGCGGGCATCGCGTGTCTCTCCGTGCGTTCTGCGGGCAGCGGTGCCCGGGATGGTGCCGACGGCATGCGCGGCGCCCCCGCGGCCGGGTCCCGGAGCGCAGGACCACCATCGGTCTGCTCCGGGGCCCGGCCCCGTGACGCCCGCGACTGTTTCAGTACTTGCGGTCGGGGAGGGCTTCCTCGGCCGCCTCGGGGGAGTCGAAGGTGGTCGACTCGACCTGGATGTAGGGCTCCACGCTGCCGCCGTCGAGCACGGTCTGGACAGCGTCCATCGCCTGGTCGCCGAACAGCGGGTTGTACTCGGCCACAAAGCTCAGGGTGCCGGCCGCGAGTGCTTCGAGGGCCGCCTTGGTGCCGTCGATGGTGGCGATCTTGACGTCCTCGCCGGGCGTCAGCCCCGCCTCCTCCACCGCCTGGGCCGCGCCGAGTCCCATCTCGTCGTTCTGCGCGAACACGAGCTGGACATCGTTGCCGTTGGACTTCAGGACCGTCTCGAAGACGCTCTTGGCCTCTTCGGTGGACCAGTTCGCCGTCTGCGCGCCGAGGTTCTCGAAGGCGGACTCCCCCTCCATCACCGCGTTCCAGCCCTCATTGCGCTCGTTGACCACCGAAACGCCGGCCGGTCCCTCGAGCACGAAGTACTTCGCCCCGTCCGGGAACGTCTCCAGCGCCCACTCCGCGACCGCGGTGGACACGGCGATGTTGTCCGGTGCCAACCGGGTGACGTAGAGGGAGGTGTCATCGGGCTCGATGCCGCGGTCGATCAGCAGCACCGGGATCTCCGCCTCCTGCGCCCGGCTCAGGGACTCCTCCCATCCGGATCCCTCGGTGGCGGACAGCAGGATCACGTCCACCCCCTCGTCCACGAACGAGGTGAAGGCGTCGATCTGGGACTTCTGGTCGAGGTTGGTGGCGGGTGCGTACTTCAGCGTGAAGCCCGCCTCCTCCGTGAAGGTCTCCTGGATGTTCTCCTCGTTGGCCTGGCGCCAGGCGCCCTCGGGGCCGACGGCGACGAAGCCGATCGTGATCGGATCGCCGGAGTCGCCGCCGCCGGAGCCGCCGGCGGCGTCGGTGGAGCAGGCGGCCAGGACGGTGCCGACGAGGCCAGCAGCGCCGAGGCCGAGAAGGGTGCGACGAGTGGGAGTCATGATCTCCTCCTTGAGATCGAGGGGCGCGGGGAGCGCCTGCCCGGGGTCGGCCGGGCCGAGGGCGGGATGGAAGGGGCGGCGGGTCGCCGCGCCATGTTCCAGAAGTGTTACCGGGAACATCATGGGTTGCAAGGTTCGTCACATTACGAAACGGATACGGCTCGAGAAGGGGCGAGCGGGGCGGCGGACGTGGCTCAGCCGAGCGCGAGCTCGCCCGGGGGAGGTAGATCGTCCTCCTCGGCGGGGGCCGCGATCATCTCGACGATGGTGTCAACGCTCAGGCCGGGACCGTTGCTGACCTCGCCGATCTTGACCCGGTCCTTCATCACGACGATCCGGTCGCTGAGCCGGATCAGCTCGTCCAGGTCCGAGGAGATGATGACCACCGCCACGTGGCTCGCGGCCAGGCGGGCGATCAGGGACTGGATCTCCACCCGCGAACGAATATCGATGCCCTTGGTCGGCTCATCCAGCACCACCAGGCGCGGCCGGGTGGCCAGCCAGCGTGCCAGCAGGACCTTCTGCTGGTTCCCGCCGGAAAGCTGCTCGATCGGGGTGGCCGGATCGGCGGGGGTGATCCCGAGCTCGTCGATGTACGCCGTGACGAGCTCCTCCCGCTCGGCGCGAGAGATCGGCCGGGCCCATCCCCGCATCGACTGCAGCGCGAGCGAGATGTTCTCGCGGATGCTCAGTCCCGTGATCACCCCCTCCTCGAGCCGATCCTCGCTGGCCATCGCGATGTGGTGGCGCAGGGCCGCGGCGGGGGAGGGGAAGGAGACTTCGCGGCCGTCCACTGCGATCATCCCGGAGTCGGGGCGCTCACCCCCGGCCAGGAGACGGGCCAGCTCGGTACGGCCGGAGCCGCGCAGTCCTGCGATCCCCACCACCTCGCCGCGGTGCAGGTCCAGGTCCGTGGGTGCCAGGACATCCTGCTGGCCCAGGCCCCGGGCGCTGTAGAAGGGCGCGCCCTCGGGCTGAGACCGGTGCTCCTGGCGCAGCGAGCCGATCTGCCGCAGGTCTTGCAGATCGCGTCCGATCATCAGGGCGATCAGTTCGGAACGCTCCACCTGATGGGCGGGGAACTCCGCAACCTTCGCACCGGCGCGAAGCACCGTCAGCCGGTCGCCGAGGGCGAGGACCTGCTCGAGGAAGTGGGAGGCGAACACCATCGCGACCCCTTGCTCGCGCAGGCGCCGCAGCGCCGCGAACAGCTGCTCCACCTCTGCCGTGTCCAGGCTCGAGGTGGGCTCATCCAGCAGCAGCACCCGGGGCCGGGTCGCCATGGCCCGTGCGATCGAGACCAGCTGCCGCATCGCCGGGGACAGCTCCCGCAGCGGCCGGCGAGTATCCAGTGCGGCGAGCCCCAGCTCGCCGAGCATCTGCCGGGCGCGCTCGTGCAGCGTGGTCCAGCGGATGCCCCAGCGGCCGTGCGGCTCATGCCCGAGCATCACGTTCTCGCCGATGCTCAGGTGCTGCGAGAGCGGCACGTCCTGCAGCACGGCGGCCACCCCCGCGGCCTGGGCGTCGGCCGCGGAGGAGAATCGCACCGGCCGTCCTTCCAGGCTGATGCTGCCGGCGGAGGGCTCCACCACTCCGGCCAGCACGTTGATCAGGGTCGATTTGCCGGCCCCGTTCTCACCCATCAGCGCGTGGATCTCGCCGGGGCGCAGCTCCAGATCCACGCCGTGGAGGGTGCGGACGGGACCGAAGTCCACGGTGATGCCGGTCATCACCACCGCGGTCTCGGGATGGTCCGCTGCGTGCGTGCTCATCACGCCCGCCTGACCTTCGCGGTGGACAGGCGCACCACCAGCTCCGGTGGGATCTTCGTGCGTTGCGGGATGGTGCGCCCCTCGATCGCGGCCAGCAGCACCTCCACCACCGCGGCGCCTAGCGCATCGAAGGGTTGACGCACCGTGGTCAGGGGCGGGATCGAGTGGCGGGAGAACGGCGCATCGTCGAAACCGACGATGCTGAGATCCTCCGGGACACGGATCCCCCGATCGTGCAGGCCGTGGACGATCCCGAGCGCCACCTGGTCGTTGGCCGCGAAGATCGCTGTGTAGTCAGGGCGGCGCTGCAGGCCCACCGCGAAGTCGTAGCCGAAGTCCGCAGACCAGTCCCCGGCCACGATCGGCCGCTCCGGCATCCCCCACGAGCGGGCTCGGGCCCGGAATGCCCGTTCGCGGGCTCGCGCATCGAGCCAGTCCATCGGGCCCGAGACGTGCAGGATGTCGCGATGCCCGAGCGCCGCAAGGTGATCGACCGCCATCGTTACCCCCAGCTGCTGATCCACGCACACCCGCAGCAGCTCCGCCTCTCGCTCGGGCTTGACCACCAGCACGGGCATGTCCGGGGAGATCGCCCGCAGCGTCGCGACGGAGGCGGAGCGCGGGGTCACCAGGCACAGCGCATCGATGCCGAGACCTGCCAGCTGTTCGAATGCCGCCCCGGCGTCGGTCGAGTCGTCCTCGTCCAGCGCGATCGAGCTGACCGAGTAGCCGCGCCGACGCGAGGCGCGGTGGATCGCCCGTAGGGCGCTGGCCGGGCCGAACTCCGCCTCCGTCTCCACGATCGCGCCGATCCGGAGCGTCTTCTGCGTGGCCAGGGCGCGAGCAGCGGTGTTGGGGCGGTAGCCCAGCTGGTCGACGGCGACGAGCACCTTGTCGCGGGTGCTCTTCTTGATGTTCGCGTGTCCGTTCAGCACCCGCGAGACCGTCATGTGGGAGACCCCGGCGATCTCAGCGACCTGGCGGATGTTCGGGCGGTCGGAGGCGGGTCGTGCGGTCACCGGGCCTCCTCCTCGTCCGTGGGTCTGCTGCGCTGCTCGTGGATCTCGCGATCGAGCGGGAGCCGAGTTCATCATGCCGGATCCGTCGGCCGCGTGCGCTGCGTGCGTGCCGGCAGACCTCGGCGCTCCGTTCTGGAAGACTGTTGCGCAGGGCCGCCCACCGCGGGATGGCCGCTGAACTGATGCGAGGACGACGATGCCCATGCAGTACCGCACCCCCGCCCGCCTGCGCCGCCCCCTGTCCGCGATCGGACAGGGCTGCTGGCAGATCGGCGCCGACTGGGGAGACGTCACCGACGACTCCGCCCGGGCCGTGCTCGACGCCGCGCTCGAAGCCGGGGTGACCTTCTTCGACACCGCCGACGTCTACGGCGACGGCCGCAGCGAGCAGCTCCTGGGTGCGATGCGCACCCGCCTCGCCGCGGACGGCGTGGAACTGCCGTTCCTGGCCACCAAGGCGTCCCGCCGCGCGGACCCCTTCGCGCCCGAGAGCTTCACCGAGCAGAACCTGCGCGACTGGGTGGAGCGTTCGCGGACGAACCTCGCCATGGACACCCTGGACCTGGTGCAGCTGCACTGCCCGCCGCCCGCGATCTATCGCGACGACCGCGTCTTCGACGTGCTCGACGCGCTCGCCGCGGAGGGGAAGATCGCGGCCTGGGGCGTCAGCGTCGAGACCTGCGAGGAGGCGCTGATCAGCCTCGAGCGCGAGCACCTCGCCTCGATCCAGATCATCCTGAACCCCTTCCGCCT
>CAZHSL010000081.1:0-8692 GCA_964535185.1 uncultured Corynebacterium sp. | reverse complement strand
CAGCAAGAGAACAAGAGGTAAGAACAGTGGCTCTCCCTCCCCTCACCCCTGAGCAGCGGGCCGAGGCCCTGAAGAAGGCCGCCGAGGCTCGTCGCGAGCGCGCCGCCATCAAGGCCCGTCTGAAGGACAGCGCCGGTCACCGCGGCGACGAGATCAAGAAGGTCCTCAAGGAGGCCGAGACCAACGAGATCGTCGGCCGCCTCCGCGTCTCGGCGCTGCTCGAGGCGCTCCCGGGCGTCGGCAAGGTCAAGGCGCAGCAGATCATGGAGGAGATCGGCATCTCGCCCTCCCGCAAGATCCGCGGCCTCGGCTCCCACCAGGCGGAGAAGCTCGTCGCGCACTTCGCGGAGTGAGCGATCCCTCCACCGGGGCCGGCGCCGAGCAGGCGTCGGCCCCGGTCACCGTTCTGGCCGGGCCCACCGCCGTGGGCAAGGGCACCGTCTCCGCAGCGATCCGCGCCCGCTATCCCGAGATCTGGCTGTCCGTCTCCGCGACCACTCGGCCCCCGCGGCCCGGCGAGGTCGACGGGGTGCACTACCGCTTCGTGAGCGAGGAGGAGTTCACCTCCCTCGTCGAGAGCGGCCAGATGCTCGAGTGGGCCGTGGTGCACGGCCGCAACAAGTACGGCACCCCGCGCGGGCCCGTCGAGCAGAAGGTCGCCGAAGGCCGCCCCGTGCTGCTGGAGATCGACCTGGCCGGCGCCCGGCAGCTCCGCGAGACCCTGCCCGAGGCGCGCTTCGTGTTCCTCGCCCCGCCGGACTGGGACACCCTCGTGGACCGGCTCGTGGGCCGCGGCACGGAGGACGCCGAGGAGCGTGAGCGCCGGCTCGCGACCGCGCGGGTCGAGCTCGCCGCGGAGGACGAGTTCGACGTCACCATCGTCAACGACACCGTGGACCGGGCGGCCGATGCGCTCGCCCGCCTGCTCGGCGTGCGCGACCTCACCTGAGGCCCGCCGCCGGCGCCCTCGCCCCCGCCGGGGGAAGGGCGTATCCTGGAGCGTCGCACGTCATATCTCACGAAGGGACATCCGTGGCCGGAACAGTCGCACAGCCCGAAGGCATCACGAACCCCCCGATCGACCGTCTGCTCGAGACCGTCGACTCGAAGTACGCCCTGGTGCTGTACGCCTCCCAGCGCGCTCGCCAGATCAACTCGTACTACTCGCAGCTCTCCGAGGGCCTGCTGGAGTTCGTCGGCCCGCTCGTGGACGTCGAGAACCAGGAGAAGCCGCTCTCGATCGCGCTGCGCGAGATCGACGAGGACCTGCTCACGGTCCGCGAGATCGACGAGGAGGAGTACGCCGCGCAGAACGAGCCGGATCCCAACGCGCCGGCCCCGCTGCTGCTCGGCGACGACGCCCCCGAGATCCCGCCGACCGACTTCCCGCTCTGATCCCGGGCCCCCGCCGGTCGGTCCGATGAGCAGCGAGCTGCGCGCCCTCGAGGGCGCCCGCGTCCTGGTCGGTGTCGGGGGAGGCATCGCCGCATACAAGACCGCGCACCTGGTGCGCGGTCTTGTCGGTGACGGCGCGGACGTCCGCGTCGTCCCCACCCGCTCCTCCCTCGAGTTCGTCGGCGCCGCCACCTGGGAGGCGCTCAGCCACCACCCGGTCCTCACCTCCGTCTTCGAGGACGTCGAGGAGGTCGCCCACGTGCGCCTCGGCCAGGAGGCCGATCTGGTGGTGATCGCGCCGGCCACCGCCGACCTGCTGGCACGGCTGCGGATGGGGCGCGCCGACGATCTGCTGGCCGCCTCCGCCCTGGTCACCCGCGCCCCGATCGTGGTGGCACCGGCGATGCACACCGAGATGTGGGAGCACCCCTCGACCGTCGAGAACGTCGCCGTGCTGCGCGAGCGCGGCCTGACCGTGCTCGAACCCGCCGTCGGGCGGCTCACCGGACCGGACTCCGGCCCCGGCAGGCTGCCGGAGCCCGAGGCGATCCTCGACGCCGCCCGCGCCGCGATCGCGGCCCCCCGCGACGAGCGCGGCGCCGTGCGCCGCGATCTGGTCGGCCGCGAACTGCTGATCACCGCCGGCGGCACCCGCGAGGACCTCGACCCGGTGCGCTTCCTGGCCAACCGCTCCTCCGGCCGGCAGGGCTGGGCTCTCGCCCACGCCGCGCTCGTGCGCGGGGCCCGCGTGCGCCTGGCCGCTGCGAACGTCGAACTGACCACCCCACCCGGTGCGCAGCGGCTGGACGTGGGCAGCGCCGCGGAGCTCGCCGAGCTGGTCGCCGCGCACCGCGGCGAAGTCGACGCCCTGGTGATGGCCGCCGCCGTCGCCGACTTCACCGCCGCGGAACGGGCGGGGTCGAAGATCAAGAAGGACGAGTCCGCCGGGGACGACAGTGAGGCGGTGCCCGCGATCGCGCTGCGCCGCACCCAGGACATCCTGCGTCACAGTGTGCTCGAACGCACGGAGAGCGGCGCCACGCGCCCCGCGATCGTCGGCTTCGCCGCCGAGACCGGGGCAGAGGGCGTCGGCGCCCTCGAGCTCGCGCAGCAGAAGGCGCGCCGCAAGGGCGCTGACCTGCTGATCTTCAACGACATCACCGGCGGAGTGTTCGGCGCGGCCGACAACTCCGTGCGGATCCTGGACCGCAGCGGCGAGGAGCTCGCCCGGGCCGAGGGCTCCAAGACCCTCGTCGCCCACGCCGTCCTCGACGCCCTCCTGCCCTCCCTGCCGGAAGTACCCTGAGCCCCATGACCACCAGCGAGCTGCGCACCTTCACGTCCGAATCGGTCACCGAAGGGCACCCCGACAAGATCTGCGACCAGATCTCCGACGCCATCCTCGACGACCTGCTGGCCCAGGACCGCGGCGCACGGGTGGCCGTGGAGACGATGGTGACCACCGGGCTCGTGCACGTCGCCGGCGAGGTCCGCACCAGCGGCTACAGCGACGTGGCGACCATCGTGCGCGACGTGATCCGCGAGATCGGCTACGACTCCTCCGAGAAGGGCTTCGACGCCGACTCCTGCGGCGTCGAGGTCTCCATCGGCGCGCAGTCGCCGGACATCGCCCAGGGCGTGGACACCTCCTTCGAGGCGCGCGGGGACGTCGCCGCCGAGGCGTTCGCGCGGCTCGGCGCCGGCGACCAGGGCCTCATGTTCGGCTACGCCAGCCGCGACACCCCCGAGCTGATGCCGCTGCCGATCCACGCCGCCCATCGCCTCACCCGCAACCTCTCGGCGGCCCGCCGCGACGAGGTGCTGCCCTACCTGCGCCCGGACGGGAAGACCCAGGTCTCGATCGGCTACGACGAGGACGGCGTCGCCCGCAGCGTCGACGCGATCGTGGTCTCCACTCAGCACAGCGCCGAGGTGGACCTCGACAGCCAGCTGGCCCCGGCGATCTCGAAGGTGGTCATCGCGCCGGTGCTCGAGGACCTCGCGGCGCTGGGCCTGGACACCTCGGACGTCACCACGCACATCAACCCCTCCGGCCGCTTCGTGCTCGGCGGTCCCAAGGGCGATGCGGGTCTGACCGGCCGGAAGATCATCGTGGACACCTACGGCGGCATGGCCCGCCACGGCGGCGGTGCCTTCTCCGGCAAGGACCCCTCGAAGGTGGATCGCTCCGGCGCCTACGCGATGCGCTGGGTGGCCAAGAACATCGTCGCCGCGGGGCTCGCCGATCGCTGCGAGGTGCAGGTCGCCTACGCCATCGGGGTGGCGGAGCCGGTGGGCCTGTACGTCGAGACCTTCGGCACCGGGCACGCGCCCTCGCACCGGATCGCGGCCGCGGTGAGGAAGGTCTTCGACCTGCGCCCCGCCGCGATCATCGAGGACCTCGACCTGCTGCGGCCGATCTACTCCCTGACCTCCGTGCACGGCCACTTCGGCCGCGAGCTGCCGGAGTTCACCTGGGAGCGCACCGACCGCGCCGAGGAGCTGGAGCGGGCGCTGTGACCACGCCCTCCGCCGCCGTTCCCGCCTCCGGCATCGACCCCGACCTCGCGGCCCGTCTCAAGCGCGACGCGGACGGACTGCTCGCCGCCGTGGTGCAGGACGCCTCTGACCATCGCGTGCTGATGGTCGGCTGGATGGACGACGAGGCGCTGCACCGCACGCTGACCACCGGGCGCGCCACCTACTGGTCCCGCTCCCGCGGCGAGTACTGGCGCAAGGGCGACACCAGCGGCCACGTCCAGTGGGTCCGCTCGGTGGCCCTGGACTGCGACGGCGACACGCTCCTGGTGCGCGTCGACCAGGTCGGGGCCGCCTGCCACCGCGGCACCGACACCTGCTTCGACGGCGGCGACCTGGGTGCCGTCGTCCTGGACCCCACGGAGCGCACCGCATGAACGACGAGCCCACCTCGACGCCGGCCCGCCCCGAGGCCTACCCCGAGCGGGTCGGCGGCCGCGAGGGCGACGCCCTCGGAGCGGTCGTCCCCGATCGCGAGACCTTCCGCGCCCTCGCCGCCGCGCAGCGCGTGGTCCCGGTCAGCGTGCGGCTGCTCGCCGACGAGGACACCCCGGTCTCGCTCTACCGCCGGCTCACCGCCGACGGCGGGACCCGCGGCACCTTCCTGCTCGAATCCGCCGGCGAGGGCGAGGCCTCCCGCTGGTCGATCATCGGCACGCGGGCCCGCGCCGTCCTCACCGAGCAGGACGGCCAGGCGCACTGGCGCGGCGACGTGCCCGCGGGCGTGCCCACCTCCGGCAGCCCCGTCGAGGCGCTCCGCGCGGTCACCAGCGCCTTCCGCGCCGCGCGGCAGCCCCACCTGCCGCCGTTCTCCGGCGGGATGGTCGGCTTCGTCGCCTACGACGCGGTCCGCCACTGGGAGAAGCTCGCGGCCTCCCCGCCCGACGAGATCGGCGTCCCCGACCTCTCGATGCTGCTCGCCCAGGACGTGGTCGTGCACGACGCGCACGATTCCACCGTCGTGCTCGTCGCCAATGCCCTGAACCTCAACGCCACCGACGACGGCGTGGACGCCGCCTACGACGACGCCCTCGCGCGGCTCGGGACGATGCGCGAGCGGCTGCGCACCCCGATCGCCGGGGGAGCGGTGGTGTACGACTCCGTGCGCGAGCTCGAGCCCAAGGCGCGCACCTCGCAGATCGAGTACGAGCAGGCCGTGCACGAGGCCGTCCGAGACATCATCGACGGCGAGATCTTCCAGGTCGTCCCCTCGCAGCGGTTCTCGCTGCCGGTCGCCGCGGACCCGCTGGACGTCTACCGCGTGCTGCGGCGCATGAACCCCAGCCCGTACATGTACCTGCTGCGCACCGTCGACGCCGAGGGCGAGCCCATCGACGTCGTCGGCGCGAGCCCCGAGTCCCTGGTCAGCGTGCGCGGCACCACCGCCACCACGCACCCGATCGCCGGCTCGCGGCCCCGCGGGGCCACGCCGGAGGAGGACGAGGCGCTCGGGGCCGAGCTCCTCGCCGACCCGAAGGAGCGCTCCGAGCACCTGATGCTGGTCGACCTCGCCCGCAACGACCTGCAGAAGTTCTGCGCCCCCGGCACCGTCGTGGTGCGGGACTTCATGCACCTCGAGCGCTTCTCCCACATCCAGCACATCGTCTCCACCGTCACCGGGCACCTCGGCGAGGGCGTCGAGGCCTACGATGCGCTGCGCGCGACGTTCCCGGCCGGCACGCTCTCCGGTGCGCCGAAGCCCTCGGCCATGCGGATCATCGACCGGCTCGAACCGGTGCGGCGCGGCGTCTACGGCGGCACCGTGGGGTACTTCGACTTCGCCGGCGACATGGACATGGCGATCGCGATCCGCACCGCCGTCATCAAGGACGGCACGGCCCACGTGCAGGCCGGCGGGGGAGTGGTCGCCGACTCCGACGCGACCATGGAGCATCGCGAGACCCAGTCGAAGGCGGCCGCCGCCCTGCGGGCCGCCGCCTCCGCCGACACGCTCCGCCCCGCATGAGCGCGCCCCAGCCCGCCGCCCGGCGCCCACGACCCGGCCGGCGCACCACCGTCCTCGCCGGCACGGCCGCCTCCGCACTGCTCGCCGGTGCCACGCGCCCCACCTGGATCGACGCGGCCGCGCCGGACCTGACCGGCACCCTCCAGCAGGTCGACGTCCCCGGCGCCGAGGCGGCACCGGCGGTGCTGGCCCTCGCGCTGGTGGCGATCGCCGCGTCGCTGGCCACCTCCCTGCCCTCCGCCTGGCTCCGTTTCGTCACCGGTCCGGTGCTGGTGCTGACCGGCGGCGGCGCCGCCCTCGCCGCCCTCGGCGTGCTCCGGGACCCCACGGCCGCCGCCGGCTCCGCCGTCGCGACCGCCACCGGCGTGCTCGGCTCCGGGCTCGAGGCGGAGACCACGACGTGGCCGCTGCTGACCCTCGCCCCGGCCCTCGCGGTCGCGGCGGTCGGTGTGCTCGTGCTCCTCGTCGGAGGATCCTGGCCGCGCCGCGACCGGTACCGCAGCGCCGCCGTCACCGTCACCGCGGACCCCTCCGAGGACCCCGCGGCGGCCTGGGACGCCCTCACCCGCGGCGAGGACCCCAGCCTCGAGGAGCCGCACGGGACATCGCGCCCGGCACCGACCGATCCCGACGGGGAGCGGAGGCGGCCGCCCTCGCGGTGACGCCGCTCACCAGGTGCGCGACACCTCTCCCGCCGAGGCGGACGATGCGCTGTCCGCCGTGCGCCGGCGTGGCACAATGGCGATGACCGGGACCCTGACTGGAGAAGGAACATGCCGAAGACGTATGCAGTGCCGCCGCCGCCCCATCACAACGAGGGCAAGACCGTCGCGGCCTGGACCATGAACCTCGGCATCGTGCTGGGCGCCCTCGCGATCGCCATCGGCATGGTCGTCGGCGACCTCGCCATCCTGATCTGGGTGGGCGCCATCGTGGTCGCGGTGTCCGTCGTCGTCGGCGCCGTGCTGTCGCTGGCCGGTCTCGGCCAGCCCCGCGGCTACGGCGAGAAGCAGGCCGCGGAGACCGCCGAGGACAGCTCCGACCACAACGCCCGCTCCGAACGGCCGGCCGAGGCCGACGCGAGGTGACCTCCCCGGTGCGGCAGGAGCACGGCGCGGCCGTGCCCCTCGCCCCCGTGCCGGGCCTGCGCCGCCTGCTGCTCCCGCTCGCGATCGGTGCGTCCGGGATCGCCCTGGCCGTCATCGTGCAGCAGGTCTTCGACCCGTTCCGCACCCATATCCCGCTGTGCCTGGTCAACCACCTCACCGGCCTGGAGTGCCCCGGCTGCGGAGCGATCCGCTCCGTCCACGCCCTGCTGGACGGCGACCTGCTGCTCGCCCTGCGCAGCAACGCACTGGTGATCACGGCGATCCCGCTGGTCGGGATCGGCATGGCGGTCCAGGCGGTGCGGCGCGTCCGCGGTGCGCCCGCCCGCCCGATGCCCTCGAACCGAGTGCTGCTGGCGCTGACCGGCATCGCCGTCCTCTTCGCGGTGCTGCGGAACCTGCCGATGTTCTGGTTCCTGGCCCCGATCTCCTACGTCGGCGGCTGACCGGCCGCCGACATCCGCGGCGGCGCCCGCGCCCCGCCCCCGACCTGCTGCAGGAGGCCTGCGTGACCATCACCGGAACCGTCCTCGACGAGATCATCGTCGGCGTGAGGGAGGATCTCGCGCCCCGTCGCGCCGCGGTGCCCGACGCGGAGATCGCCCGCCTCGCCGCCGACGCGCCTGCGCCGCTGGACGCGCTCGCGCATCTGCGCGGCGACGGCACCACCATGGGGCTGATCGCCGAGGTCAAGCGCTCCAGCCCGTCCAAGGGCGCCCTCGCCGAGATCCCGGAACCGGCCGAGCTGGCCGCCGTCTACGCGGATTCCGGCGCCTCGGCGATCAGCGTCCTGACCGAGCAGCGCCGCTTCCGCGGCACCCTCGCCGACCTCGACGCGGTCCGTGCCCGGGTCGACGTCCCGGTGCTGCGCAAGGACTTCGTGGTCGAGCCGTACCAGGTGCTCGAGGCCCGCGCCCACGGCGCCGACATCGTGCTGCTGATCGTCGCCGCGCTCGACGACGCCCAGCTGCGCGACCTGTACGCCCTGACCGGCGAGCTCGGCATGCAGGCGCTCGTGGAGACCCACACCGCGCCCGAGCTCGAGCGCGCCCTCGCCCTGGGGCCGGACCTGATCGGCGTCAACGCCCGGAACCTCAAGGACCTCACCGTCGACCGCGACCGCGCCGCCGAGCTGCTGACCAGGATCCCGGCCGGTCCGCTCGCCATCGGCGAATCCGCCGTGCTCTCGGTCGACGACGTCGAGGCCTACGCCGCGGCGGGCGCCGACGCCGTCCTGGTGGGCGAGGCGCTGGTCACCTCCGGCGATCCCGCCGCAGCCGTCGGCTCGTACCGCCGGGTGGCCCGCCGCGCCCGCCCCGTCCCGGAAGGAGGCCAGGCATGAGCAGCCCCGGCCCCGAGCGCCCCTCCGTGCAGGAGGCGCTCCTCGACCTCGCACGACCCACCTCCGAGCTGCGCTCCGAGACCGGCCCGTACTTCGGCGACTTCGGGGGGCGCTTCCTCCCCGAGGCGCTGGTGCCCGCGCTCGACGAGCTCATCGAGGTGTACGAGAAGGCGATCGTGGACCCGGAGTTCACCGCCGAGCTGCGGCAGCTGGCCGCCGAGTACACCGGGCGCCCCTCGCTGCTCTCCGAGGCCCCGCGCTTCTCGCAGCTCGCCGGCGGCGCCCGGATCCTGCTCAAGCGCGAGGACCTCAACCACACCGGCAGCCACAAGATCAACAACGTGC
>CAZHSL010000080.1:0-8804 GCA_964535185.1 uncultured Corynebacterium sp. | reverse complement strand
GGCGAGGAGTCGAGCTTCGAGGAGACCATCGACGTCACCTACTGGCACGACAAGCGGCGCGTGCTGGAGGTGACCGATCTGATCCGGACCGGCTCCACCATGAGCCTGGACGATCCCCGCCTGGCGGACGTCTCCCCGGCGCTGCGCGAGGCCTTCGTCGCCGGTGCCGCCCCCGCCCATCATCAGGCGCGCCTGCCGAAGGAGTTCCAGGGCCTGCCCAACGGGCACGAGGGCGCCCACCACTTCCTGGTGGACGACTTCGCCCGCGCCGTGGTCGACGGCAGGCAGCCGATGGTCAACGCCTGGCAGGCGGCGCGGTACACCCTTCCCGGTGTCGTGGCCCACCGGTCGATGAACCAGGGCGGCGAGCGACTGGAGATCCAGGACCTCGGCGAGTGCCCGCTGCCCGTCCAGGACCTCGACGCGGACCAGGAGCCGATCGACCTCGAGGCGCTGTACGCCGCGCAGGAGGCGGCCATGGGAGCCGTCGCGGAGTGACGCGCGCTGCGGCGGGCCGAGCCGGGGTCGGCCCGCCGCGCGGGAGGGCCGACCGTCCCCCGCACGGGCGGGAGGGTCCGGCTCAGCGCGCCTCGGCGGCGCCGCCCGCCCGGTCGGCGGTCCGCCTCTGGCGCGGCATGATCAGGGCGGCGACGACCGCGACGAGCGCGATCCCCGTGATCCCGAGCGGGGTGTCCAGGAACCAGTTCATCCCCGCGGCCGTCCCGCTGGTGGCGACCACGCCGATCGCCAGGCCGAGGGTCGAGTTCAGCGTCGCGTGGGCGAAGGCCGCCGGGATCGGGTTGCCGCCGGCGCGCTCGGTGATCGCGCAGAACAGGGCGTGCAGTGCGATGGAGGCGGGGACGAACATGGCCACCGCCGCCCAGCGCGGCTCGTCGGGGTAGTTGTGGCCGATCAGGGTGACCGGCAGGTGCCACAGCGACCAGATCGTCCCGCCCAGCACGAGCGCGGGCCACCGTCCCAGCGGGCCCAGCTCCCGACGCAGCCAGCCGCGCCAGCCGATCTCCTCGCCGAGTGCCGGCACCACCGTCACCAGCAGGCCCACCGCCGCGCCGGCCAGCACCAGCGCGATCACCGCACCGGTGGGCAGCTCGACGCCCTGCGCGGCCATGGTGCGGGTGAGCTCGGCGGCCCAGGTGCGACCGGTGAGATCGCCGGGCACGCCCCGCAGCACCATCAGCACCGCGGTGGCGAGGTTCAGCCCGAGCACAAGGAGCACCCCGAGCGGCGCCCACAGCAGGATCCGCCGCCAGCGGCCCCGGAAGCGCAGGCCCACCGCATCGCGCCAGGAGGTGCGGTCCACGAGCTTCGCGACCACCATCGAGGCGATCGTCGGCGCGAGCATGCCCACGCCGATCACCAGCGAGTAGAGCGGATGGGCGATGCCCCCGTCGAGCACCCAGAACGGCGCGGCGCACAGGGCGAACACGCCGTAGGCGACCGCGGCGAACACGAGCACGCTGCGCCCGGACACGCCGCGCCGGCCGGGGCCGACGGGGCTCGGCGGCGCGGAGGAGCGGGGGTCGTCGGCATCGTTCATCGCCGGCGCTGCCGGCGCCGCCGACGCGTCCGGCTGTGCGGGGGTGGGGGAGGGTGGCTGCCAGGGGGAGGTCATGTCCCCACCGTCGGACCGCCGGTGCCGCCCGTCAACGCGCGACGAAAGGGTCTCGACCAAGGTCGCGGGGTTCTCGCCCTGGGTCGGGCGGCGCGGACGACCGAAGGCGGGGCTCGTCACCGCCAAGGGGTGTCAGCAGGGCACAGAAGTGGTAACTTCAGTCACGCAGTGCCCTGCAGTGAACTTTTCTCAGTGGCGGCTCGGGGGCCCGGGCCCGCCGCAGGACCGACGAAGGAGTCTCCCATGATCACTCGACGACACGTCCTGTCCGCCGGCGCCGCGGGCTCCGCCGCTCTCGCCCTGGCCGCCTGCGGAGGCGATTCCGGAGGCTCCGGCGGGGAGGTGGACGGCGAGGGCAAGACCATCACCATGTGGCTGATGGAGGGCACCAACGCCAGCGCCGACGCCTATGTCGAGGAGCTCAAGACCGCCTTCACCGAGGCCACGGGCGCGACGCTCGACGTGCAGGTGCAGCCCTGGGACGGCGCCCACGACAAGTTCGTCACCGCCATGGCCGGCGGCACCGGTCCCGACGTGGCCGAGGTGGGCACCACCTGGGTCCCCGAGTTCGCCGACGCCGGCGGCCTGGACCCGCTCACCGAGGACATCGAGGCCGCGGGCCTGGGCGACGGGCTGGTCGAGGGACTGGCGGAGGCCGGCACCCTCGAGGGGGAGATGTACGGCATGCCCTGGTACGCGGGCGTCCGCTCGATCCTCGGCAATCGCGAGATGCTCGAGGCGGCCGGGGTCGCCGAGCAGCCGCAGAGCTGGGACGACCTGCTGGCCATGATCACCGCCCTCAAGGAGCACGACCCGGAGTGGATCCCGTTCCCGGTCGCCGGCGGCAGCCTGTTCGCCGCGATGCCCTTCGTCTGGGGTGCGGGCGGAGAGATCGCCACCGAGTCCGGTGGCACCTGGACCGCCGAGATCAACAGTCCCGAGTCCGTCGAGGGCCTGACCTGGTACACGGATCTCGCCCTCGAGCACGGCGCGTCGACGGCCGCCGCGAACACCTGGGTGGAGACCGATTCGCTGGCGGCCTTCCTCCAGGGCACGGTGCCGATGTTCATCACCGGCTCCTGGGTGCCCGCCACCGTCAAGGCCGACAACCCCGAGATGGCGGACAAGCTCGTCGCCTACACCATCCCGGCGAAGGACTCCCCGGTCGCACCCTCCTTCCTCGGCGGCTCCCTGATGTGCCGCTTCACCGAGACCCAGGAGCCCGAGCTCGCCTTCGAGCTGATCAAGCTCGTCACCACCGGCGAGTTCGCGACCCGCTGGGCGCAGGAGACGAACTACTTCCCCGGCACCACGGAGGCGATGGACGAGGTGGTCGCGGGCGGCGACGAGCTCACCGAGGTCTTCGCCACCCAGATGCTCGAGGGCGGCAAGTCCGTGCCGGTCACCCCGGCCTGGGGCAAGATCGAGGGCGCCAAGACGCTGCCTACCATGATCTCCTCGGTGCTCAGCGGCACCCCGGCGCAGGAGGCCGCGGACACCGCCGCGGAGGAGATGGACGGCTTCTTCTCCGAATGAGCTCCACCACGACCCTCCCGGCCCCGCAGCGGGACGGCGCTGCGGGGCCGCCCCGGCGCACCGTCCCGCCGGGACGCCGTCTGCGCCGCGCCGCCGCCCCCTGGCTGCTGCTGGCCCCGGGCCTGCTGGTGCTGGGAGTGCTGCTGCTGTGGCCGATGCTGCGGGTGCTGAACCTCTCCCTGCAGGACTACGAGCTGCGCAACCTGCTGCGCGGCGAGTCGGACTACGTGGGCCTGGACAACTACGTCCAGGTGCTCAGCGACCCCTTCCTGTGGAAGACGGTGCTTCCCAACACCGTCGGCTTCGCGCTCGTGTGCGTGGTGCTGACGATGGTGGTCGGCACCGTGGTGGCGCTGTTCCTGAACTCCCTGGGCACCACCTGGCGCGCCCTGTGCACCACCGCGATCATGGTCGCCTGGGCGGTGCCCGCCCTGACCGGCACCTACATCTTCGTGTGGCTCTTCGACCCGCAGTCGGGACTGGTCATCTCCACGCTCGACGGGCTCGGGCTGATGGAGGCCGGCAGCTACAACTGGTTCACGAACCGCTGGACCTTCTACGCCATCGCCACGATCAACGTCGTCTACCACGGCTTCCCCTTCATCGCGGTGACGATGCTGGCCGGGCTGATGACCGTGCCGCGGGAGCACTACGAGGCCGCGGCGATCGACGGCGCCAGCGCGTGGGGACGCTTCTGGAACGTCACCGTCCCCACCCTGCGCCCGATCATCGCCGTGTGCGTGATCCTCTCGACCATCTGGGACTTCAAGGTGTTCGTGCAGATCTACCTGATGCCCGGCGGGGACGGCTCCACCCGCGAGGTGATGAACCTCGGCGTGTGGTCCTACACCCAGTCCTTCGCCCAGGGCGAGTACGGCATGGGCTCGACCATCGCCGTGCTGCTGACGGCGCTGCTGCTGGTGATCTCGGTGATCTACATCCGCACGCTGATGAAGGAGGAGGAGCTGTGAACCGTCGGACCCCCGTCTCCACGGCCGCCAAGGCGATCGGCGTGGTGGTGCTGCTGTCGCTGAGCCTGTTCCCCTTCTACTGGATGCTCACCACCGCCGTGGACACCAGCCCCCTCTCGCGCGGGGCCAGCCTGCTGCCCAGCGGCTTCACCCTCGAGCACTTCCGCTACGTGCTGGTCGACGCCGGTTTCCTGAACTACGTGCGGGTCTCGGTGATCGTGGCGCTGGGCACCGTGCTGCTCTCGGCGATCGTGGCCCTGCTGGCGGCCGTGGCCGTGGCGCGCTTCCGCTTCCGGTTGCGCACCCAGGTGCTGATCATGGTGCTGATGGTGCAGATGGTGCCGCTCGAGGCGCTCGTCATCCCGCTGTTCCTGCAGGCCCGGAACCTGAATATGCTCAACTCCCTGCTGGGGCTGATCATCGTCTACCTGGGCTTCTCCCTCGCCTTCGCGATCTGGAACCTGCGCGGCTTCGTCGCCGCGGTCCCGCGCGAGCTCGAGGAGGCCGCCTACGTCGACGGCGCCACCTGGGGGAGGATGTTCCGCTCGATCCTGCTGCCGCTGGTGGCCCCCGGCCTGGTCGCGACCTCGGTGTTCTCCTTCATCACCGCGTGGAACGAGTTCATCTTCGCGCTCACCTTCATGCAGGACAGCTCGAAGTACACCGTCGGCGTGGGCCTGCGCACCTTCTTCACCCAGAACGCGGCCGACTGGGGCTCGGTGATGGCCGCCTCGACGATCATCACCCTGCCGGTGGTGCTCTTCTTCGTGGCGGTCCAGCGCAACCTCGCCCAGGGCATGACCGCCGGCGCCGTGAAGGGCTGAGCCGTGAGCAGCACCTGGGACCCCGACGTGCTCGGGGTGATGATGGCCCCCTTCACCGGCACCGAGCTGCCCGCCTGGACGGGCGAGGCGCTGGATGCCGGGCTCGCCTCGGTGATCCTCTTCGGCCACAACACCCCCGACGCCGCGACCGCGGGGCGGCTCGCCCGGGCCGTCCACGAGCGGGCCGAGCACTGCGTGGTCGCGATCGACGAGGAGGGCGGTGACGTCACCCGGCTGCAGGCGGGGACCGGCTCCGCCCTGCCCACCGCGTGGGCGCTGGGGGAGATCGACGACGTCGAGCTGAGCCGCGCGGTGGGCCGCGCCCTGGGCGATCTGCTCGCCGCCTGCGACCTGGACCTCGACCTGTCCCCGGTGCTCGACGTCTCCACCGATCCCGCGAACCCCGTCATCGGCACGCGCGCCTTCGGCGACGACCCGGACCTGGTGGCCCGCCACGCGAAGGCCGTCGGCACGGGACTGAGCGAGGCCGGCCTCGGCACCTGCGCGAAGCACTTCCCCGGCCACGGCGCGACCGCCACCGACTCCCACACCGCCCTGCCCCGGATCGACCTCGACGCCGGAGAGTTCGAGACCGAGCACCTGGCACCCTGGCGGATCGCCCCGTGGCTGGATGCCGTGATGACCGCGCACGTGCTGGTCCCCGCGCTGGGGGAGGGGCCCGCCTCGATCTCGGCCTGGTCCCGGCCGTTGCTGGACCGGGCCGTCGGCGGCGCCTTCCCAGGCCTGGTGATCACCGACGCGCTGGACATGGCCGCGGTCGCCGCGGATCCCGGCTTCGGCGAGGCCGCGGTGCGGGCGCTCGAGGCCGGGGCCGACCTGCTGTGCCTGGGCACCTCGCTGCGGCGCGACGACGAGCAGATGCTGCGCGAGGCGCACGACGCCGTGGCGGGCGCCGTGGCCTCGGGCCGGCTCGAGCGCCGAGCCCTGCACGAGCGCGCCGAGCGCACCCGTGACCACCTCCGCTCCCTGCGCACCCGGCGCCGCTTCGTGCCCGCCCCCGTGCTCGAGGACGCCCTGGCCCGCCTCGAGCAGCTCGGCGCGACCGCCGCCTCCCGCGCGGTCCGCGGCCGACGGGCCCGGCTCGAGCAGGGTCCCGTCGCCGTCGCCGACCTGCGGGTGCGCGCTCAGCACGCCTCCGGGGCCCGCGCCCAGCAGCTGGTGCACGCCCTGCGCGAGCGCGGCGTCGAGGCCGCCTCCGCGGAGCCCAGCACACCGCCGGACCCCGCCGCGCAGGTGCTCGCCCTCACCCGCCTGCCGCGCAGCGACCCGGAGGAGGGGCAGCGACTGGCTGCCCTGCTCGAGGCCCGACCCGACACGATCGTGGTCCACACCGGCGTGCCCGACGCCGGCCCCGAGCACCCGCGCCTCGTGCTCGCCCACGGTGCGGGCCGCACCATGATGCGCGCGACGGTGGACCTCCTGCGGGACGGGGAACGACCATGAGGGTGCTGGGGATGATGTCCGGCACCAGCCTGGACGCGATCGACGTGGCCCTGGTGGAGTTCAGCCGCTCCCCGCACCGCCCCGCCACCCTGCGCGCCCGCCTGCTCCACGTGGGCGAGGAGCCCTGGCCGGAGACCACCCGGGACGGGTTGCGGGCCGTGCTGCCGCCGGCCCCCGCCGACGTCGCCGCCTGGAGCCGCCTGCATGCCGCGGTGGGGGAGGCCTTCGGCGCCGCGGCCTCCCGGGTGCTCGCGGCCCACGGCGGCGCCGACCTGATCGCCACCCACGGCCAGACCCTCTACCACGAGGTCCGCGACGGGCGCGTCCTCAGCACCCTGCAGATCGGAGATCCCAGCCGCCTCGCCGCGGCCACCGGCGTGCCCGTCCTCCACGACCTGCGCAGCGCCGACGTCACGGCCGGCGGCCAGGGAGCTCCGCTGGCCCCGCTGCTGGACCAGCTGCTGCTGGGGGCCGACGAGGACCATCGCACCGCAGTGCTGAACATCGGCGGCATCTCCAACCTGAGCCTGGTCGGCGGGGCCGCGGAAGACGAGGTGCTCTCCGGCGACCTCGGGCCGGGCAACGCCCTGCTGGATGCCACCGTCCACGCCGCCACCGGCCGGGCCGCCGACATCGACGCCGCCCTCGCCCGGACCGGCACCGTCGACGCCGCGGCCCTCGCGACGCTGCTGCGCGACCCGTTCTACAGCCTGCCGCTGCCCCGATCGACGGGACGCGAGCACTTCGACTCCGCCTACGTGCGCCGAGCGCTGGGGGAGGAGGCGTGCGCCGCCCTCGCCCTGCCGGATCTGCTGGCCACCCTCACCGAGCTCACCGCGGTGACCATCGCCGAGGCGATCCGGCCGCTGGGCGCGAGCCGGGTGGTCGCCTCCGGCGGCGGCATGCGCAACCCGCTGCTGCGCGAACGTCTGGCCGCGCTGCTGGCCCCGGTGCCGCTGCGGGACGCCGACGCCCTCGGCATCCCCGCCGACGGCAAGGAGGCGCTGCTGATCGCCCTGCTCGGCCACCACGGCGCGCACGGACTGCCCGGCACCCTCGCCCGCGCGGACGGCACCGCCCACACCGGCGCCCGCGCCCCCGTGGTGCTCGGCTCCCTCACCCCGCCCCACGCACTGCGCGCCCTGCCCCACGGCCCCGCGGACGAGCACGCCGTGGACCGCCTCGAGATCATCACGGACGACGAGGGGGAGCGAGCATGAGCGCGCCCGTCCTGCCCGACCTCCGCAGCCGGCGCGACGATCTCCAGCCGGTGCAGCGCAGGATCGCCCAGGTGATCCTCGCCGACCCGGTGGCCGCGGGCCGCCTCACGATCGACCAGCTCGCCGCGGCCGCCGACTGCGCACAGTCCTCCGTGGTGAACTTCGCGCGCGAGCTCGGCTACACCGGGTACCGCGCCTTCCGCGCCGAGCTCATGGAGGAGGCGGTGCGGGCCGCCGCCCGCGAGGGCGAGCACGCCTTCCCCGCCGACATCGACCCCACCGACCCGCTCGCCACGAGCGTCGCCCGGATCGCGGCGGCCGATGCGCGGGCCGTGCGCGACACGGTGCGCCTGCTGGATCTCGAGGTGCTCGAGGAGAGCGCGCGCGTGCTGAGCACCTCGCGCCGCATCATCCTGGTGGGCGTGGGCGCCTCGGGCCTGGCCGCCACGGACCTGCAGTACAAGCTGACCCGGCTGGGCCTCTCGGCCCAGGCGCTGACGAGCGCCCACGACGCCCTGCCCGCGGTGACCGCGCTCGACGGGCGCGACTGCCTGCTGGCGATCTCGGACTCCGGCCGCACCACCGATGTGCTCGACGCGGTCGAGATCGCCGCCGGCACCGGGGTCCGGGTCATCGCGATCACCGGATCGCCCGTCGGCCCGCTCGCGCGGCGCAGCGGGTCCGTGCTGCTGACCGCCTCCCGCGAGCCCTCCTTCCGGGCGGGCGCCACCTCCTCCCGCATCGCCCAGCTGACCATCGCGGACTGCCTGCTGATCGCGGTCTCCGCCGCTCTGCCCGATGCCGGCGCCCAGGCGCTCGCCCGCACCCGGGCCGCGCTCGAGGGCCGCCGCTCCTGAACGGCGCGGGTGTCGGCATGCGCACGGTCCTTGACCCTACGGTTCCGTAAGTTACGCTACCGTCGTGAGCATCTTCCGATCCACGATCCCCGATGTCGCGGCCGAGGAGCCGATGATCCAGCTCCTCGCCCCCGACGGCACCCGCACCCCGCACGACGAGCTCGACGCCGCGCTGGCCGGCCCGGGCGGCGACAGCGGCCTGGCCACTCCCGAGCGCCTGCGCGGCTACTACCGCGACATGGTCATGATCCGCGCCGCGGACCTCGAGGCCACCAGCCTGCAGCGCCAGGGCCAGCTCG
>CAZHSL010000079.1:0-8846 GCA_964535185.1 uncultured Corynebacterium sp. | reverse complement strand
CTGGGTCTCGATCCACCACGGCGGCGGCGTGGGCATCGGCCGCTCGATCCACGCCGGCCAGGTGGGCCTGGCCGACGGCACGGACCTCGCGCGGCAGAAGCTCGAGCGCCTGCTCACCAACGACCCCGCCATGGGCGTGATCCGCCACGTCGACGCCGGCTACTCGCGGGCCGACGAGGTCGCGCGCGAGCGCGGCGTGCGGATCCCGATGACGCCGCTGCGCCGGGACTGACCCTCCCCGCCCCACCCTCACACCCGCCCGCAGGAGGCCCCGGAATGACGAGCACCCTGATCACCGGCATCAGCGAGCTGTGGACCCTCGACCCCGCCCTCGACGACCCCGCACGCCCCGGCGCGACGACCGACGAGCAGGTGCGCCGCGACGCCGCGCTGGTCATCGAGGACGGCCGCATCGCCTGGACCGGCCCCGCCGCCGCGGCCCCGTCGGCCGACGAGGCCGTCGACCTCGGCGGCCGGGCTGTGCTGCCCGGCTGGGTCGACTCCCACTCCCACCTGGTCTTCGACGGTGACCGCGCCGCCGAGTTCGAGGCCCGCATGGCGGGGCAGTCCTACTCGGCCGGGGGCATCGGCGTCACCACCGACGCCACCCGTGCCGCCACCGACGAGCAGCTGCGCGCCCTGGTGCGCGGCCGGATCGCGGAAGCCGTCGCCGGCGGCACCACCACGCTCGAGACGAAGACCGGCTACGGCCTCACCGTCGCCCACGAGACCCGGGCCGCGCAGCTGCTGTCGGCCCTGATCACCGAGGGCGAGCTCGACGAGGCGACCTTCCTCGGCGCGCACCTGGTGCCGGGCGAGTTCCGCGGCGAGGACGGCGCCCCCGGTGCCGACGAGTACGTGGACCTGGTCAGCGGGGAGATGCTCGCCTCCGTCGCCCCGCACGTGCGCTGGATCGACGTCTTCTGCGAGGAGGGCGCCTTCGACCCCGAGCAGTCGGAGCGGGTGCTGCGCGCCGGCGCCGCGGCCGGTCTCGGCCTGCGCCTGCACGGCAACCAGCTGGGCCGCTCCGGAGGCGTCGCGCTCGCGACCGGGCTCGGCGCCGCGAGCGTGGACCACGTCAACCACCTCGATGCCGCCGACATCGAGGCGCTCGCCGCGACCGCCTCCCGCACCACCCGGCCCGGGGACCGGCCCGGGCGCCTCGCCGTCGACGCCGGGCCGACCGTCGCCACCGCGCTGCCGGCCTGCGACCTCTCCACCCGCGCCCCGCTGGCCCCGGCGCGGGAGCTGCTGGACGCCGGGGCCCCCGTCGCGATCGCGAGCAACTGCAACCCCGGCACCAGCTACACCAGCGCGATGAGCTTCTGCGTCACCACTGCGGTGCTGCAGATGCACCTCACGCTCGCCGAGGCGATCCGCGCCGCCACCCGCGGCGGGGCGCTGGCGCTGCGCCGCACCGACGTCGGCCACCTCGGGATCGGTGCCCGCGCCGACCTGCACGTGCTCGACGCCCCCGCCGCGATCCACCTCGCCTATCGGCCCGGCATGCCGCTCACCCACCAGGTGTGGCGCTCGGGCAGACGTCGCGCCTGAGACCGGACGCCCCGCCTCCACGACCTCCTCCGCCGCGCCGCCCGCGCGCCTGCTGCTCCCGCCCGTCCTCGAAAGGAACCCCATGCCCCGCACCTCCACCGTCACCCTCGCGAGCTCCGGCCTGACCGCCGCCGAGGTCCTCGCCGTCGCTCGTCACCGCGCCCGCGTCGAGCTGGACCCCGCCGCCCGGGAGCACCTCGCCTCGGTGCGCGCGCACATCGATGCGCTCGCCGCGGGGGAGACGCCCGTCTACGGCGTCTCCACCGGCTTCGGCGCGCTCGCGGACACCTCGATCCCGCCGAGCATGCGCCACGCCCTGCAGCGCTCCCTGATCCGCTCGCACGCCGCCGGTGCCGGCCCCGAGGTCGAGCCCGAGGTGGTGCGCGCCCTGATGCTGCTGCGCGCCCGCACCCTCGCCTCCGGCCGCACCGGGGTGCGCCCCGTCGTGGTCGAGACCATGCTCGCGCTGCTGAACGCGCAGATCACCCCGATCGTGCACGAGTACGGCTCGCTCGGCTGCTCCGGTGACCTCGCCCCGCTGTCCCACTGCGCGATCGTGCTGATGGGGGAGGGTCGCGCCCGTGACGGCGAGGGCGTGGAGCGCCCCGTGCCCGAGCTGCTGGCCGCTGCCGGCATCGAGCCGGTGCTGCTCGAGGAGAAGGAGGGCCTGGCCCTCATCAACGGCACCGACGGCATGCTCGGCATGCTGCTGATGGCGATCGCCGACCTCGACGAGCTGGTGCGCGCCGCCGACCTCACCACCGCCCTGTCCGTGCAGGGCCTGCGCGGCCGCGACTCCGTGTTCCGCCCCGAGCTGCACGCCCCGCTGCGGCCCCACCCCGGCCAGGAGGCGTCGGCCGCGAACATCCTCGCCCTGCTCGAGGGCTCCCCGATCATCGCCGACGTCGCCGCCGAGGGCTCCCGCGTGCAGGACGCGTACTCGCTGCGCTGCGCCCCCCAGGTCGCCGGCGGCGTGCGCGACACGATCGAGCACGCCCGCACCGTCGCGGAGCGCGAGCTGGCCAGTGCGATCGACAACCCCGTCGTGCTCGAGGACGGCACCGTCACCTCCAACGGCAACTTCCACGGCGCCCCCGTCGCCTACGTGCTCGACTTCCTCGCCGTGGTCAGCGCGGACCTCGCCTCGATCGCCGAGCGGCGCACCGACCGGATGCTCGACAAGTCCCGCTCCCACGGGCTGCCGCCCTTCCTGGCCGACGACCCGGGCGTGGACTCCGGCTTCATGATCGCCCAGTACACCCAGGCCGCACTGGTCTCGGAGATGAAGCGCCTGGCCGCACCGGCGAGCGTGGACTCGATCCCCTCCTCGGCGATGCAGGAGGACCACGTCTCGATGGGATGGCACGCCGCCCGCAAGCTGCGCACGAGCGTGGAGAACCTGCGCCGCGTGCTCGCGATCGAGCTGCTCACCGCGGCCCGCGCCCTCGACCTGCGGGCGCCGCTCGCGCCGTCGGCCGCGAGCGCCGCCGCGATCGCCGTGCTGCGCCGCACCGTCGACGGCCCCGGCCCCGACCGCTTCCTCGCCCCGGACATCGCCGAGGCCGAGGCCCGGCTGCGGGACGGGACCCTGCTGGCCGCGGTCGAGGAGGTCACCGGCCGCCTCGCCTGAGCGGGGCGGGGCTTCCGCTCGTCGGTGCCCGGGGCCATGCTGGGCCCATGAGCAACGGCGCACGGACCCCCCAGGCACTCCCCGCCCCGCAGCCCGCCCGCGGGATCGTCCCTCCGCACCTGCTGCGGCAGATCGCCCGGGCGGGCGAGGAGCCGCAGGCCACCGCCGCCGCACGGACCCTCGGGGCCGGAGGGCGCATCGCCGGCAGCCGGGAGGTGCGGGCCGCGCGCTCCCGCCGCACCGGCCCGTCCGGCGCCGGGCCCGGCCTGGTCCCCCCGCACCTGCGGCAGCGCCTGGACGGGGTGCCCGGCGCCCGTCGGGCCGTGCCGGAGGGGGACGGCGAGGCCGTGCTGCGGCGCAGCATCCACGACGCGCAGCAGGGCACGGACCTGCCGGGCGTGCTGGTGCGCGCCGAGGGGCAGGCCTCCCGCGGCGACGAGTCGGTGGACGAGGCGTACGACGGGCTCGGGGCGACCTGGGAGCTGTTCCGGCGCGCCTTCTCCCGCAACTCGCTCGACGACGAGGGCATGGAGCTCGTGGCCACCGTCCACTACGGGCAGGGCTTCCAGAACGCCTTCTGGGACGGCGAGCAGATGATCTTCGGCGACGGGGACGGGCGCTACTTCGAGTCCTTCACGAACGCCGTGGACGTGATCGGCCACGAGCTCACTCACGGCGTCGTGCAGTTCACCGCGGGGCTGATCTACGTCGCCCAGCCCGGGGCGCTGCACGAATCGATCGCCGACTGCTTCGGCGCGATGGTGAAGCAGCGCCGGCTCGGCCAGAGCGCGCAGGAGGCGGACTGGCTGATCGGCGAGGGCGTGTTCACCGACCGGGTCCAGGGGGTCGCGCTGCGGTCGATGAAGGCACCCGGCACCGCCTACGACGATCCGGTGCTGGGGAAGGATCCGCAGCCCGCCTCGATGGAGGACTACGCCGATCTCCCGCACGACGCCGAGAACGACAACGGCGGGGTGCACATCAACTCCGGCATCCCCAATCGGGCGTTCTTCCTCGCCGCGACCGGGATCGGCGGCGCCTCGTGGGAGGGCGCGGGCCCGCTGTGGTACACGGCCCTGACCCGCCCGGGCCTGCCCAAGGACGCCGATTTCGCGACCTTCGCCGCAGCCACGCTCGAGGCCGCCGCCGCAGCGCACGGGGAGGATTCCGCCCAGCACGCCGCCGTCGCGGACGCCTGGCGCACGGTCGGCGTGAGCCCGGGCGGCGCCGGGGCGGAGCGACCGGTGCGGCTGTGACGGTCCCCGCTCCCCACCGTGCGTGCAGGGTCCTGCTAGTACTCTGACCGCGGGCAGTTCAGCACCGGCCCGCCCTCTCCCGGTCGCTCGGGATGACCGTCCGCCCACCCGAAGGAACTCGCATGGGTCAGCTCCACCTCGGCTTCGAGATCGCGGCATTGTCCGTGCTCGCGGTCATCCTCCTCGTCGACCTGCTGATGGTCATCAAACGGCCGCACCTGCCGTCGATGAAGGAGTGCGCGGCGTGGATCGGGTTCTACGTGAGCCTCGCGGTGATCTTCGCGGTGGTGCTGTTCTTCGTCGGGGGCATGGAGCCCGCCTCCGAGTTCGTCACCGGCTGGCTGCTCGAGTATTCGCTGAGCATCGACAACCTGTTCGTCTTCATCGTGATCATGGCGAAGTTCGCCGTGCCGAAGAAGTACCAGCAGGAAGTGCTGATGGTGGGCATCATCATCGCGCTCATCGCCCGTGCGCTGTTCATCGTGGCGGGTGCGGTGCTGATCAACAACTTCGCCGGGATCTTCTACATCTTCGGCCTGTTCCTGCTGTGGACCGCCTGGAAGCAGGCGACCGAGGAGGAGGAGGACGAGGGCGACTCGTTCATCATGCGCACGGTGCGGAAGCTGCTGCCCGTCTCCGAGGAGTACGACGGCAACAAGCTGCGCACCGTCGTGAACGGGAAGACGCTGTTCACCCCGATGCTGCTGGTGTTCATCACCATCGGTCTGACCGACGTGATGTTCGCGCTGGACTCGATCCCGGCGATCTTCGCGGTCACCCAGAACCCGTTCCTGGTCTTCACCGCGAACCTGTTCGCCCTCATGGGCCTGCGCCAGCTGTACTTCCTGCTGGGCGGCCTGCTGGAGCGCCTGGCCTACCTGCACTACGGCATCGCCGCGATCCTCGGCTTCATCGGCATCAAGCTGATCATCCACGCGATCCACGAGTCCCCGCTCGACTTCATCCCCGGCTTCTCGGTGCTGCAGAAGATCCCCGAGGTGCCGATCTGGCTGTCGCTGACCGTCATCCTGGTCTCGATGGCCGGAGCCATCGTGGCCTCCCTGCTGTTGCCCCCGAAGGACTCCGCGCAGGTCGAGGGCAGCGGCGACCGGGGCACCGGGTCCCACCCGGAGCGCTGAGCCGCCGGCGCACCGAGTCGCCGGCGCATCGGAGAGGAGCACGAGGTGGACGAGGACGTCGACCCGACCGGCACGAACGGTGAGGCGGTCTGCTGGCTCGACCGCCTCTGCCCGGAGTGCGGGGCGATGCCGGAGGGCGCGGGTGCCGAGGATCCCACCGTGCCCTGCTGGCGCTGCGGCACCGTGCGCGCACGAGCGGACGAGGGCGGCGCAGCGGGCCCCGAGGACGGCTGAGAGCCGCGGAGGGGACTGCTGCCCGAGCCGCCTCCGCCCGGGATCGCCGGGTCATCCGGCCCGGGTCACCCCGCCGGGGTGGCGAAGCCGCCGTTGGACAGCAGCAGCTGGCCGCGGATCCAGGCGCCCCGCCTCGAGAGCAGGAACCGTGCCAGGTCCGCGACGGTCCCCGGGCCGCCCAGCTCGCCGCCCGGGGTCTGCGCCGCGCAGGCCTCGCGCACCGCGTCGTCCATCCACCCGGTCTCGATCGGTCCGGGATTGATCACGTTGGTGCGGATCCCACGGTCCGCGAGCTCGTGCGTGCCGGCCAGGACGAGCCGGTCCAGCGCCCCCTTGGTCGCGCCGTAGGGGAGGTTGTGCACGGTGTGGTCGCTGGTCAGTGCCAGCACCGCCCCGCCGGGGGTGTCCGTGCCGGGCTCGACCTGCTCCGCGAAGGCCCGCAGCAGCAGCCAGGTCGCGCGCACGTTGACCGCGTAGTGCCGGTCGAAGCTCTCCACCGTCGTGTCCATGATCGAGGAGTCCACGGACTCGCAGTGGCAGGTCACCAGTGCGCCGAGCGGTCCGAGCGCCTCCCGGGCGGCGGCGACGAGCGCGGGCGGCACCTCGGGATCCTCGAGATCACCGGGCAGCAGCACCACCCGGTGCCCCTCGGCGCGCAGCTCCTCGGCCAGCAGCTCCACATCGGAGTCCTCGCCGAGCACGCGCTCGTCGTAGGGGGCGTGGAAGTTCAGCGCCAGCTCGTAGCCGTCGGCGACGAGCCCTCGTGCGACCGCCGCACCGATCCCGCGTCGACGCCCCACGCCGGTGAGCAGGGCGGTGCGGGGCTGAGCGGCCTCGGGCGGCGGGGCGGGGGAGCGCATGGGCCGACGGTACGGTCCGGACCTCGCTGCGGCAACCGAATTGCTCGGCGCCGCCGCTGGTCAGGACTCGTCCGGGAGGTCCCAGACCACGTGCCCGTCCTCGTCGAGGCGGGCGCCCTGGCTGGGCTCGTGCGGGCGCTGCTGCCCCGAGTGCATGAGATCGAGGACCTCGGTGCCGTGCTCGAGCAGCATGACGTCCGCGATCAGGCGGCGATGACAGCGCCACCACACGGCCTCCGAGCACAGCACTGCGGTGCGGGCGCGCGAGAGGTCCTCCCGCAGCGCGGCGATCCCGGCGCGGAAGTCCTCGCTGCGGGTCCAGGCGGCGTAGGCGCGGAACTGCTTCACCCGCCACCAGGTGTCGGGCGAGGCGGCGTCCTCGTCCTTGCTGAGCCGGCGCCGGCCGCCCAGCCGTTCGTCCCAGCGGTAGCCGATCCCGGCTCCGGAGCAGATCTCCTCGATCGCGCCGCGCGCCGCGGCGTCGTTCGTGCGGGACCCGGGGAAGCGGCGCACGTCCACCAGCTGCGTGATCCCGGCCCCGGTGAGGAGGTCGGCGAGCTCGTCCCGCTCCAGGCGCCCGTGGCCCACCGTGAGCAGGGTGCCCGCCGTCGCGTCCGCGGTCATGACGTCCTGCCGAACAGCCGCAGGGACGCCGGTTCGAACAGCTCGAGCTTCCCGCACGAGGTGCACGAGAGCACGGCGGCCTCAGGGCTGAACGCGTCCACGCCGAACAGGCTCGCGGCGCTGCTGCTCATCACCACGCGCCGGGACCGGAACCACCCCTGGCCGCAGTGGGAGCAGGTCACGGTGCGCTCGCCCGCGACCGCCCAGAACGGTTCGGGCGCCGCCATCATCGCCCCTGCCTCTCGCCGGTCGCGCGCTCACGGACCTCCGTGCTCGTGGCCAGCTCCACCTGGGGCGGGAACAGCCCCATCGTGTGCAGGGCCGCGGCGCCGTTGTCCGCGGACGAGGCCGCGCAGGCGTCGGTGACCACGGTGACGTGCGCGCCGGCGTCGGCCGCGGCCAGCACCGTGGTGAGCACGCAGCAGTCCGTCGACACCCCCGCGACCAGCAGCTGCGGGGCGGGGCCGACGATCCCGGCGAGCTGCGGCCCCCACTTGCCGAACGTCGGCTCGTCCACGGTGGGGTGGGCGGTGAGCGCGGCGGCGCCGTCGACCAGGGCGTACAGCGGGTCGGTGGCGGGGACGTCCGCGAACGGCCAGGCGCGGAAGTACTCGCCCCAGGCGGTGCGGCGATCGGCCGTGGGCAGCCACCGGCTGATCAGGGTGCGCTCGGGGCCGATCCGGGCGGCGAGCTCCTGGATGCGCGGCCAGCTCTGCGCCCAGAAGGGCGAGGCCCAGTCCGAGTCGGGTGCGGCGAAGATCCGCTGCGGATCGACGATCAGCAGCCAGGTCTCCCCGTATGGGGCGGGCTCAGGCGACATGGGCGGGTCCTCTCCCGGTCCGCTCCGGCGCGTGACCTGGTCGACGTCCCGCCAGGGTAGTCGTCCCGCCTCCGCGCCCGCGGCGCGATGTGGACGGCCGGTCCGGCCGGCCGGTGCGACCCGCCTCAGCGCTGCTCCTGTGCCCGGATCCTCCCGCGGCGCGCGAACCAGGTCACCGCGAAGCCGAGCACCAGGGCCAGCAGCACCCCGATGTTCGAGTACGCCCAGTTCCCCTCCCAGTACGAGCCGGCCGGATCCTCCACGAAGGTGCCCAGGCCCAGCGGCTCCAGCAGGTAGCCCTGCCAGTTGTTCCACGGCGCGGCCTCGGTGAAGGAGTTGACCACCAGACCCCAGCCGAGGACCGAGGCGACCACCATGGTCAGCAGCGAGGTCCAGTCGACGGCGCCGTACCGGCCGGCGGGGTCGAACAGGGCCTGCTCGTCGTAGTCCGCGCGGCGCGAGAGCACATCGGCGATGAGGATGCCCGCCCAGGCCGCGATCGGCACGCCGAGGGTGATCAGGAAGCTCTGGAACGGGCCGATGAAGGAGGTGGCGAAGAACGCCACCCAGATCGTGCCGGCGGTGAGGATCAGCCCGTCCACTGCGGCGGCCGCCGGGCGCGGGATCCGGATCCCGAGGCTGATCAGCGTCAGCCCCGAGGAGTAGATGCCCAACACCGCGCCGGAGACCAGGGTCAGCACCGCCACGATCCAGAACGGGATCAGCGCC
>CAZHSL010000078.1:0-8919 GCA_964535185.1 uncultured Corynebacterium sp. | reverse complement strand
CGCTTCTCCCCGGTGGTGACGATTCCGCTCATCGCTGCTCGTGCTCCTTGTGCTCGTCGGCGGCAGTGTCTGCAGGCGTCCTGGCAGCGGACCCTTCGTCAGTGCCCAGGGCGGCGCGTGCCGCGGCCTCGGCCGCGGTCCCCGCACGGCGTCGCAGCGTCCATCCTTCCATGTTCCGCTGCGAGACGGCGCTGACCCCCAGCGCGCCGGCCGGGACGTCCTTGCGGACCGTGGTCCCGGCGCCGGTGGCCGCCCCGTCACCGATGGTGATCGGCGCCACCAGCACGTTGTCGGAGCCGACGCGCACATGCCGGCCGACGGTGGTGCGGTGCTTGTCCACCCCGTCGTAGTTCGCCACGATCGTGCCCGCGCCGATGTTGGTGCCCTCGCCGATCTCGGCGTCGCCGATGTAGCTCAGGTGCGGGACCTTCGCGCTCTCGCCGATGGTGGCGTTCTTGGTCTCGACGAAGCCGCCGATCTTGCCGTGGGCGCCGAGGTCCGTCCCGGCGCGGAGGTACGAGAACGGGCCGACGGCCGCACCGGCGCCGATGACGGCCAGCAGCACATGGGAGCGGACCACCTCGGCCCCGGCCCCCACCTCGGTGTCGCGCAGAGTGGTGTCCGGCCCGATCACGGCCTCCTCGCCGATGTCGGTGGCGCCGTGGAGCTGCACGCCGGGGAGGATCACGGCGTCCTGTCCGATGCTCACGTCGGCGTCGATCCACGTGGTGGCGGGGTCGACGACGGTCACACCGGCGCGCATGTGGCGTTCGAGGATGCGGCGGTTCATCTCCGCCCCGAGCTGCGCGAGCTGGACGCGGTCGTTGACGCCCTCGACCATCATCACGTCGTCGGTGACCACGGCGTGCACCGAGCGGCCGTCCCCCCGCGCGATCGAGAGCACGTCGGTGAGGTACATCTCGCCCTGGGCGTTGTCGGTGCCGATGCGGCCGAGCGCATCGCGCAGCACGGCGAGATCGAAGGCGTAGATGCCGGAGTTGATCTCGTCGATGCCGCGCTGCGCCTCGTCGGCGTCCTTGTGCTCGACGATCCCGAGCACCTCGGTGCCGTCCTGGCTGCGCAGGATGCGACCGTAGCCGGTGGGGTCGGGGACCCGAGCGCTGAGCACGGTGGCGGCGGCGCCCGCGCCCTCATGGGCGGCGACCAGCTCGCGCAGGGTCGCGGGATCCAGCAGCGGCACGTCGCCGTAGGTCACCAGGACGGTGCCCTCGGCGGCGGTGACCTGCTCGAGACCGCACTGGACGGCCCGCCCGGTGCCGGGGATCTCGTCCTGGTCGGCGACGGTGACCTCGCTGGCGTGCTCCGCGAGGTGCTCGGCGACGCGGTCCCGCTCGTGGCGCAGCACGACCACCAGCTCCCCGGGGCCCGTGCCCTCGGCGGCGGTGACGGCGTGCACGAGGAGGGACCTGCCCCCGATCTCGTGGAGGACCTTCGGTCTCCGGGACTTCATCCGGGTGCCGGCGCCTGCGGCCAGAACGATCACGGCGGCGGGGGCGGTGGTCTCTTCGATTCCCACGACTGGGGCTCCTCGAGGTCTTCGACGGGTGGGTCATGCGGCATCGCCGCGGTCGTCCTGCGTCATCACCGCGAGGGCGATGGGCGTTCCGCCATCAGGACTCGAACCTGAAACTTCAGAACCAAAATCTGAGGTGTTGCCGATTACACCATGGCGGATCGCGTCCTCCGGGCCGCCGTCCCACCGGTCCCACCGGGCGCCGACGGGAGCAGGCGGCGCCGCGGGCGCGGCCCGATACTACCGCCCGGCAGGCGGTCCTCGGGCGCCCTCCCCAGGGCACCGGCGCCGGGCATCCGCGTTCGGCGCCCATGCTCCGGCAGGCGCGCATCCCGGGCCATGCCGGGCCGGTCGTCGCACGGCGCCGCGGCCGGCGGGTGACCGGTGTGGGAGACTCCCGCCATGGCCGAGAAGGAAGCCCCGCGGGCGCGGACGTCGCGCATGTCCGGCAAGGAGCGCCGCGAGCAGCTGCTGAGCGTGGGTCGCAGGGTGTTCGCCGAGAAGGGCTTCGACATGACCACGGTCGAGGAGATCGCAGCGCGCGCGAAGGTCTCCAAGCCGATCGTCTACGAGCACTTCGGCGGGAAGGAGGGGCTGTACGCCGTGGTCGTGGACCGCGAGGTCTCCACCCTGCTGGGCGATCTGGAGAGCTCGCTGGCGGATCAGCGCTCCCATCCCCGCGTGCTCATGGAGCGGGCGGCGCTCGCCTTCCTCTCCTACATCGACGAGAACGAGGACGGCTTCCGCATCCTGGTGCGGGACTCGCCCGTCAGCCACGCCGTGGGCACCTTCTCCTCCCTGCTCACCGACGTCGCGCAGCGGGTGGAGGAGATCCTGGCCACGCAGCTGCGGCTGCACCGCTACCCGCCGCGGGACGCCGCCCTGTACGCCCAGATGCTGGTGGGCATGGTCGCGTACACCGGTCAGTGGTGGCTGGGGACCCGCAAGCCCTCGAAGGAGGTGGTCGCCGCGCGCATGGTGAACCTCTCCTGGTACGGGCTCAGCGCGCTGCAGAAGAAGCCCTCGCTGCGCGAGAGCGACGGCGGCTGACCGGGCCGCGGAGCCCGAGGCCCCTAGACTCGCACCATGCCCACCACGCCAGACGCCGCCGCACCGCGCCACGACGAGGTCGACCGCATCGTCGAGGGCTGGCGCACGGCGCGCGCCGATCTGGACGTCGCTCCCCTGGCGGTGTTCTCCCGCATCTCCCGGCTCTCGCGGTACCTCGAGGTCGCCCGCCGCGGCGCCTTCGCCGAGGCGGGTCTCGAGGGCTGGGAGTTCGACATGCTCTCCGCGCTGCGCCGCAGCGGGGACGACGCCCTCTCCCCCGGCGCCCTCATGCACGAGACGCTGGTGACCAGCGGCACCATGACCACGCGGATCGACAAGCTGGTCGCCCGGGGGCTGGTGAGCAAGAACCGCAGCCCGCACGACGGCCGCGCGGTCGAGGTGCGCCTGCGTCCCGACGGCGTGGCCCGCGTGGACGCGGCGATGGAGACGCTGCTGGAGGCGGAGCAGGAGCTGCTCGAGCCCCTGGCGCCCGACGGACGCGCGGCCCTCGCCGATACCCTGCGCTCCCTGCTGCTGACCTTCGAGGCGGACGACCCTCCCCAGCGGTGAGCGCGTCGGCGAGCGCCGCCGGCCCGTCCGTCCCGCCCTTCCGCTCTCCCTGAGGACCTCCCCGTATGGCTCATCTGCTCGGCACCCAGTCCCTGCACGTCGCGCTGCCCGACCGCGTGCTGCTGGACGACATCACCGTCGGCATCGACGAGGGTGATCGCATCGGCGTCGTGGGGCGCAACGGCGACGGGAAGTCGACGCTGCTGCGCCTGCTGGCGCGCACCAGCACGCCCGACCGGGGCCGCGTCACCGTCCGGGGCGGGGTGCGGGTGGGAGTGCTCAGCCAGCAGGACGAGGCGACCGCCGACACCACCGTCCGCCGCCGCGTCGTCGGCGACCGTCCCGAGTTCGAATGGGCCTCGGACCCGAGGATCCGCGACGTGCTGTCCGGTCTGCTCGAGGGCATCGACCTGGAGACGCCGCTGACCTCGCTCTCCGGCGGTCAGCTGCGTCGCGTGCACCTGGCGGAGCTGCTCGTGGGCGACTGGGACGTGCTGCTGCTGGATGAGCCCACGAACCACCTCGACGTCGAGGGCATCGCCTGGCTCGCGGAGCACCTGCGCCGCCGCTGGAGCCCCAAGGACGGCGGCCTCGTGGTGGTCACCCACGACCGCTGGTTCCTCGATGCGGTCTGCACCCGGATGTGGGAGGTGCACGACGGGATCGTCGAGCCGTTCGAGGGCGGGTACGCGGCGTACGTGCTCCAGCGGGTCGAGCGCGATCGGCAGGCCGCCGCGGTCGAGGCGAAGCGGCAGAACCTGATGCGCAAGGAGCTCGCCTGGCTGCGCCGGGGCGCGCCGGCGCGGACGTCGAAGCCGAAGTTCCGCATCGACGCGGCGAACGAGCTGATCGCCGGGGAGCCGCCGGTGCGCGACACGGTCGCGCTCACCCAGCTGGCCACCTCGCGGCTGGGCCGGGACGTGATCGACGTGCTCGACGTGGATGCCGGCTACGGCGATCTCACCGTGCTGCGGGACGTCACCGTGCACATCGGTCCCGCCGACCGGATCGGGATCCTCGGGCCGAACGGCGCCGGGAAGTCGACGCTGCTGGGCCTGATCACCGGGGAGATCGAGCCCCAGGCAGGCCGGGTCAAGAAGGGCAAGACGGTCACGGTGCGGCAGGTGACCCAGCAGCTGGAGGGCCTCCAGGAGCACCTGGACTCACGGGTGAGCGAGGTGGTGGGCAGGTACCGCACCACGTTCCGCTCCGGCAAGGACGAGGTCACGCCCGGGCAGCTGCTCGAGCGCCTCGGCTTCACCGCCGCGCACCAGAAGGTGAGGGTGGGGGCGCTCTCGGGCGGTCAGCAGCGCCGGCTCGACCTGCTGCTGACGCTGCTGGACGAGCCCAATGTGCTGGTGCTCGACGAGCCGACCAACGACATGGACACGGACATGCTCGCGGCGATGGAGGACCTGCTGGACACCTGGCCCGGCCCGCTGCTGGTGGTCTCCCACGACCGGTACCTGCTGGAGCGGGTCACCGACATCCAGTACGCGGTGCTCGACGGGACCGTCCGTCACGTGCCGGGCGGGGTCGAGCAGTACCTGGAGCTGCGAGCCGCCGGTGCGGGGAAGGACGCCCGGCCGGCGGGGTCCGGCGGTGCGGGCGGTGCGGCTGCCGGGGGCGCCGGGACGTCGTCCGCCTCCGAGGGTGCCGCCGCGTCATCGGCCGCGACGGGGCCGGGGCTCTCCGGTGCCGAGGCGCATGCGGCCCAGAAGGAGCTGGGTTCCGTGGAGCGCAGGATGCAGAAGCTCGAGCGGCAGACGACCTCCCTGCACACGGAGCTCGCCGAGCACGACCAGTCGGACTACGTGGGCCTGGCGGAGATCACGGCGCAGCTGCGGGAGGTCGAGAGCGAGATCGAGGGTCTCGAGGAGCGCTGGCTGGAGCTGTCCGAGCTGCTGGGCTGAGCCCCGGCGCGTGCCACAGCGTCGGGCCTGACCGGTCACTCCTCCTCGAGGACGCTCGCTCCCGGTGCGGAGCCGCGAGCGACCAGGCACGATTCGACCAGCGAGTCGCTCATCAGCCCGGCCGCGATCGACCGGGCCTGCCTCTCGTCCTCCACGAGCACCGCGACCGTCGGGCCCGAACCGCTCACCAGCGCGGCGAGCGCGCCTCGCTGCTCGGCGGCCTCGACGACGGGCTCGAGCCCCGGGTGCAGCGCGAACGCCGCGGCCTGCAGGTCGTTGTGCAGGGTGTCGGCGAGCATCTCGATGCTGCCTCCGCTGAGGGCCTGGAGCTGGCGCTCGTCCACCGTGGGCCGCAGGGGCGGGGTGCGCCCCCCGCGGGCGACGATCTCGTCGAAGCGCCGGAACACGGCCGGGGTGGAGAGGTGGCCGCCCGGCACCGCGAGCAGCCAGGTCCACTCCCCGTGCGTGAGCACCGTGGTGAGGTCCGCGCCGTTGCCGCGACCGAGCGCCGTGTGGCCGAGCATCGCGAAGGGCACGTCGGCCCCGAGCCGCGCCCCGAGCCGCCGCAGCCGCTCGCCGCTCAGCCCGAGACCCCACAGCCGGTCCAGCGCCACCAGGGTGGCGGCGGCGTCCGCCGATCCCCCGCCCATCCCTCCCGCGATCGGGACCTGCTTGTGGATGTGGAGGGCGGCCCCCTCCCGGAGCGAGAACTCCGCGCGCAGGAGCTCCGCGGCCTGCAGGGCGAGGTTGGTCCCGTCCAGCGGGACCTCTCCCGGCACGTCGGAGGAGACCTCGAGGCTCAGCTCCTCGGCGCGGACGGCCGTGATCGTCTCGTAGAGGTCCACCGCCTGGAACACCGTGGCCAGGGCGTGGTAGCCGCGTTCGTCGACGGCGCCGACCCCCAGGGACAGGTTGATCTTCCCGGGGGCGCGCACGACCACCCGGTGACGCGCCGGCGGCATCAGGCGATCGTCCTCTCCGCAGCGGCGATCGCCCGGAACTCCTCGATGCCGAGGGTCTCGCCCCGGGCCCCCGGCGGGACCCCGGCGCTCCGCAGGATCTCCTCGGACCGGGCCGCGGATCCTGCCCAGCCGGAGAGCGCGGACCGCAGGGTCTTGCGCCGCTGGGCGAAGGCGGCGTCGACGACGGCGAACACCGTCCGCCGCTCCGCGTCGGTGCCGAGCGGCTGCTCGTGCCGCTCCAGCTCGACGAGCGCGGAGTCGACGTTGGGGACCGGCCAGAAGATCTGCCGGGAGATCCTGCCCGCGTGCACGGCGCGGCCGTACCAGGCGGTCTTCACGCTGGGGGCGCCGTAGGTACGGGAACCGGGCCCGGCGGTGAGGCGGTCCACCACCTCGGACTGCACCATCACCAGGGCGCTGCGCAGCGAGTCGAAGCGCTCGAGCATCGTCAGCAGGATCGGGGTCGCGACGTTGTACGGGAGGTTCGCGACCAGTGCCGTCGGCTCCCCGGCCTGCGGGAGCGAGGGGAGCTCGCTGACCTGCAGGGCATCCGCGTGGACGAGACGGAAGCGCTCCTCGCCGACGCCGCGGGCGCGCAGCGTGAGCGGGAGCAGCTCGGCCAGACCCCGGTCCAGCTCGACGGCGACCACGTCGGCCCCCGCCTCGAGCAGGCCCAGGGTGAGCGATCCCAGCCCCGGCCCGACCTCGAGCACGGCCTGCCCCGGCTCGACGCCCGCGCGGCCCACGATGGTGCGGACGGTGTTGGGGTCCATCACGAAGTTCTGCCCGCGCTGCTTCGAGGGCCGGATGCCGGCGGCCTCGGCGAGCTGGCGGATGTCGCGGGCGGTCAGCAGCATCCCCGCGCCCGCCGCGTCGGCGCCGCTCATGCGGCCACGGCCTCAGACCAGCCGTACACGTCCTGCGTGGTGGCGCGGATCGTGCGGCAGGCCTGCTCGAGGTCCGTGCCGGTGACCTCGGCGATCGTCGCCATGGTGTGCGGGATCAGGTAGGAGGAGTTCGGCCGGCCCCGGTACGGCACGGGCGTGAGGAAGGGCGCATCAGTCTCCACCATCACCTGACCGAGCCCCACCTCGGCGAGCGCGTCGCGCAGGTCGGCGGCGTTCTTGAAGGTGACGGTGCCGGCGAAGGAGAGGTACCAGCCCCGGTCCACGCAGGCGCGGGCGAACTCGGCGTCCCCGGAGAAGCAGTGCAGGACGGTGCGCTCGGGGGCGCCGTCCGCCTCGAGCACCTCGAGCACGTCGCGGTGGGCGTCGCGGTCGTGGATCTGCAGGGGCAGGTCCAGCTCCTTGGCCAGGGCGATGTGCGCGCGGAACGAGTCGATCTGCGCGGCGCGGGCCTGCTCGTCCCGGCGCGAGGTGCGGAACCAGTCCAGCCCCGTCTCCCCCACCACCACCATCCCGGGGCCGCGCAGCAGCTCGGAGACCTCGCCGATCGCCGCGTCGAGCCCGATCAGCGCGCGGCCCTGGTGGTCGTGCCCGCGGGCGTGGAGCGCGGCCTCGTTGGGGTGCACGGCGACACCGCCGCGCAGGGAGGGGGGACAGTGCTCGGAGGCCAGCAGCGCCGCGGTCCAGCGCACGGCCTCGAGGTCGGACCCGATCGTGATCTGGGCATCGACGCCGACGGCTGCGGCACGCGCGACGTGGTCGTGGACGCTGAGCTGCTCGTCGCCGTCGGCGAAGTCGAGATGGCAGTGGTTGTCGATCACCGGGAAGGGCAGCGGTTCGGGCGCCGGCGGCCAGGACCGGTCCCGCTTGCTCCCGCGGGGGTCGATGTCCTCGCGGTCGCGCACCGGTGGCGGGGCGGCGGGTCCGGACGGGGTCTCGTGCGGTGACGACATGCGACCATGGTAGGAGGGCCTCGCCGCTTCCCGGACCACGGAGGCGCTGCGGCCCTCGGCCGTGACCGGACCGTGCTCGTCGAGGCGCTCGCACCGGCTCCGCTGCCCGCTCCCCGCTCCGCACTGCGCTGGGTGCGGTGTGATACGTCACGGGCCGAGAGGAGGCGGAGGGCACCGGGATGTGGCAGGATGGGTCGTCGTTGCGCGTCCTTTCGTGCACCCGAGCGCCCCGATTCCGCTGGACCGGGTTCGGGTCGCTGCTCGGGCGGATGCCAACGCTCGTTCACCCTCCGGACCGTCAAGGAGCGTCCCATGGCAGTGCCCAAGTTCAAGATGTCCCGTGCGCGCACGCGCTCCCGCCGCTCGCAGTGGAAGGCCAGCAGCGCCGACCTCGTGCAGGTGACGGTCCGCGGCCGCACCGCCTCCGTGCCGCGTCGCCTCGCGAAGGCGTACCAGCGCGGTCTCATCGAGATCGCTGACTGATCGACGTGCTGCGAGCGCGCGAGCGGCGGGAGATCGGTCGATCGGGCACAGCCTGAGCGATCCCCACCTCCGTACGAAGACCCCGGCCATGGCCGGGGTCTTCGTCGTTCCCGGGGTCCCGCCCGGGTCATCTTCCGGTCACCTCCTGCGCAGCGCCAGGTCGTAGAGCTCGCTCGCGCCCACACCTGTATGGGAACGGGCGACCTCCTTCGCTGCGGTCTTGAGCCGCTCCCCCGCCGCCGCCCGGGCGAGCACCTCGTCGACCAGGTCCTCAGCACGCGCCTGCACCGGTGCGGCGCCTGCCACCACGATCACCACCTCGCCGAGCACCTCGCCCTCCTCGGCCCAGGCGACCAGCTCGTCGAGGCTGCCGCGCCGCACCTCCTCGTAGGTCTTGGTGAGCTCACGGGCCACAGCGGCCGGGCGAGCACCCCCGAAGGCCTCCGCCATCGAGGCGAGGGTCGCCGCCGTGCGCCGCGGCGACTCGAAGAACACCATGGTGCGCTCCTCCGCGGCCAGGGGCTCGAGCGCTCCCGCCCGTCGGCCCTC
>CAZHSL010000077.1:983-9030 GCA_964535185.1 uncultured Corynebacterium sp. | reverse complement strand
CGGGTCAGGATGCGAGATCCTCCCGGCTTAGCCGTGCGGGGCGGTGCGCCCTACTGTGGTGCCCGTCAGTGACGTCCACTCGCACCAGTCCCCGGAGGATGCTCCATGCCCGTCCCGACGCCCGACGCGCTGCGCGCTGGCCTCGACCGTCTGCTGGCGGAGCGCGGCACGCCGCTGGTGCTCGCACATCGCGGCACCACCCTGGGCAGCTTCCCCGACAACACCGTGCGCTCCGCGATCGGTGCGCTGCGCTCGGGCGCCGACGTGATCGAGACCGACGTGGTCCGTTCCGCGGACGGGGAGTACTTCCTGTTCCACACCGGCTACGAGCAGAAGCTGTTCGGCATCGACTGCGATGTCCGGGAGATGACTGCCGAGCAGCTCGAGGCCGCCGTGTTCCGCTGGCAGGGAGGGGCCTCCTCCCCCGGTGTCGAACGGCTGGACACCCTCCTGGAGGCGCTGCCCGAGACCTGGATCAACATCGACCGCTCCTGGGGGCTGTGGCCTGACCTGCTCGACCATCTCGCCGACCGCGGCGTCGAGGATCGCATCCTGCTCAAGTCGCCGCCCCGGCAGGAGCATCTCCGCGCGCTGGCGGAGCATCCGACGCCGTTCCTGTACTTCCCCATCGTCCGCACGGCCGACGAGCTCGCGACGGTCGAGGCGGTCGACGGGGTCAACCTCGTCGGGGCGGAGCTGCTCGCCGCCGGACCGGGAGACGACTTCGCACGGCCCGAGGCGGTGGCCGCTGTAGCCGATCGGCATCCGCTCGTGCTGCTGAACGCCCTGAACCTCGAGAACGGTTCCGTCCTCTATCGCGGGGCCGACGACGACACGTCCGTGCTCGAGGGCCCCGACCTCGGGTGGGGCCGGCTGATCCAGGTGGGCGCGACCGCGATCCAGACCGACTGGCCCCATCTGCTGCGCGCCTATCTCACCGCGCGGTGACAGCGCCGGCGGTCAGTCCGGCAGCTTCTCGAAGGACCCCATGTCGGGGAACCGCTCGGCGAGGAACGTCCGCACCTGCCGATCGACGACATCCGAGGGGAGCTCCTGCACCGCGTCATTCAGGCAGAAGGTCTGCAGAGTGTCCCTGTCCGCGATCAGACGTCGCAGCTCAGCGGCCGCGGTCTGCTCGCCGATGCCGACGTAGCGGTAGCGGATGCCGCGCGTGACCGCTCGCGAGGTGGCATAGGCGTAGTTCAGATGGAGACCGCCTGCCAGCGTGACGTCCTCGAGCCGACGGAACTGCGAGTCGCGGGTGCGCTGGACGATCTCCGGCCAGCGCTCCTCTATCTCATAGGAGACGGACCGGCGCAGCGCGTACGGGGCGTGGAACAGCTTCCTGCTGAGACGGCGACCGCTCACCTCCTGCACCAGGCGACGCGCATTCTTCCCCGCCGCGTCGGGCGCCGGCTCCCCCTCGACCGGCTCCCCCGGGGCGACCTGCGCCCGGGAAAGGAACATCGAGGCCAGCCCGTTCGCGTGGAAGAACAGCTCAGGCTGGACCGGCGAGGAAAGGAACATGTCGTCGTTGAAGTAGAGGAAGTGCTCGGAGAGCCCGTCGATGCGGTGGAGGTTCGCCTCGATGGCCTGGGAGTTGAAGGTGGGCAGCACGGTGCCGGGCGGAGCGATGTCGCGATGGTCCACCACGGTGACCCACTCGGAGTCCTCGCGCAGCCAGTCCGGCCGCTGACCGTCGGTCACCAGGTAGACGTGGCGGATCCACGGGGCGTACTGCTCGAGGGAGCGGAGCGAGTGACGCAGCTCATCATGCCCGACGAACCTCAGATCGTCGGCCGCGGCCTCGGGCATCGGGTGGCCCAGGTTCTGCTCGAGCGCCGTGCGCTTCCGCTCGAGCCACGCGGGATCAGTGCCCTCGACCCAGGTGTAGACGGCATCGATCGGGAAGGTGACCTGCATGAGGTGGGGGGTGGAGGTCACGGAGCTCGATCGTCCGGCATCCTCCTGCTTCTCCGCCCTGGAACGGAACTCCCCGTCTCCGAGGGAAGAAGTCACAGGATTCCATATCGAAGCACTCCAGGAATCCTCGACCGCGCTCCACTTCTCGAGTCGAAGAGCGGACTCGAAACCGAACCGCTTGATGATGCGTCCGCGGTGTCGCACGACAGCAGGGATCAGGAGATGGACGTCAGACGCCCCCTCGGCAGGACCGAGCGGTCCTCTGGCGTCGACGTACCTCGCGGCGGAGGGGTCCGACCATTCGGAGTCGACTCCGACGAGCGCGCCCGGAATCTCCGCCAGCAGCACCCGAAGCGCCTCGCTCCATTCGTGATCGCGGATGCCGAGAACTGTCCTGAGTGCCCCAGCGCCGGTGTACCTGACGTTCCCGATCGCCCGGAAATCGAGCATCGTACGAGCAGCGAGGTCCAGAGCGGCCTGGTACTCGGCGACCGACTGCATGGGAACCCCGATGGCCGGGATGCTCCGTGCGTCCAAGGGGCGACACGCCGTGAACTGTGCGTGGCCGTGGTAGGTGGAGCCGACCAGTTCGCGATCCGCCTGGCGGATGCCTCGCACCTCGAGATCACGGTGGAGGGTGCTTCTGACGAGACCGGCGAGATGATTCGCCCGCCCCAGGAGGCCCGCCATCATGCGCCGCCGTTCTGCTTGCTCTCCCACGGAGCCGCGACGGGGAACGACGTACGCATGAACGTCCGAGACGCCTCGTCCGTCAGCGCCGGTGAGGGATCGTCAGGGAACTCGCCGAAGGTGAGACAGTCGAGATTGCGCTCGCGAGCCTCGGAGAGCCGACGCATCATCGTCGGGCCTCCCAGCGAGACGAAGTCGACGCGAAGAGAACCCTGCACGTAGTCGCCGGAGAACAGCCCGGAATACTGCGCGAACGACGACGTCAGGGAGATGTCCGAGCCGCTTCGGAAGCGTGCGCGCCGGGTGTCGCCGATGAGATCCGGATACTTCGCACAGAGTCGCTCGAGCACCGAGACCCTATGGGGATGCGGAGTGTGGAGCAATCCATTGGTGATCGTGACCCCGTGCTCCTGCTCGATCAGCCGACGATTGTTCATTCCGGCCGCCTCGTGCGGTTCAGCGAAATCGCCCAGATCATTGACCTTCGTCGGTGAGACGAACATCTTCGCCTGCCCGGTAGCAGTGAAGTACTGGTCCGGACGCTGATCCCTCATGAGGAACACGTCATCGTTCAAGTAGAGGAAGTGCTCAGCCAGTCCCGGGATCCTGTGCAGAACGGTCTCGATCGCGTGAGAGTTGAAGACCGGGAGTACCGACGGGTCCGGGAACAGCTCCCTATGATGGACGACCGACACCGCGGGATGCTTCGCGAGCCACTCGGGGCTCTGGTCATCGGTCACGATGTAGACGTGACGGATCCATGGCGCATGGGCGAACAGACTGCGCAGGGAGTACTTCAGCTCGTCGCGATTCCTGAACCGGATATCTCCGCCGGAGAGGCCGTCCGGCACCAGGTCGCCCGATGCTCTCGCTCTGCGCGCACGCCAGGCCTCGTCAGTGTCATCCACCCACGTGTACACGGCGTCGATGGGGAACTCGATGGAGTTCCACAGCGGAAGTCCGTGCATCGGTTCCCAGGGGGCGAAGAGGTGCTGGTCGAACTGCTCGGGTCGCAGGAGGTCGAACTCGTCGTTCGCGCCCCCTGAGCGGAACAGACCAGGGCGATTCTCGTCCTCGCTCCAGAAGGCAACGGTGAGGCCGGCGGCGTAGCCCACGTGGAGCGTGGTCTCAGGAACCTGGAAGTGGTGGAAGAGGAAGATCCGAGTGACATCCTCCAGGTCGACCTCGTCGTGATCCACTCGCCAGCTGCGTCCGTCCTGATCGAGCCGGGTACGCCCCGCATAGAGTCGGATCTCGAGGCTCGGCGGGGCCTTCTCGACGAGGATCTGCAGGAGCTCGGCCCGATCATGCTCGCGAACCGCCCACATCGTCCTCTCCTGGAGTGTGATCGGTCGGCACCGAAGCGGCGAGGCCTCGAGCAGCTGTTCCAGCAGGACCCGGTTCCGCTCTCGCGCGTTCCTCGGAACGAGATCCACCGCAGTGGAGCTGAGCACGGTGTCGCTGTCCTGGTCCGCGGGGTCCTGTTCGATGACCCCAGATGCATCGTCGTCAACAGATGACTCCCTCAGAGCAGTCTCCAGCTCCTCGACGGTCAGATCCTCGGCATCCTCACCAGGCCCGCTCTCCAGGGCATCCGAATTCTGTGACGGGTCTGATTCAGTCGCCGAGGAGGAGACTCCGCTCCCTTCCTCTTCCGTCTGCGGCGCATCGGAGTCCATCGCCGCTTCACGATCCAGTCTCTGGCGTGCAGTCTCAACATCGCTGACGAGTTCCTCGAAGAGCGTCGACCACTGGGCCGCGACACGGGCAGGAGCGAAGCGCTCCAACGACTCCGGCGCCGCCTCGGACATCCGCACACGCTTCTGCTCATCCTCCATGAGCAGGCGCAGCGCACCGGCGAACCCGGCGATGTCCCCCGGTTCGACGAGATAGCCGTCCTTCCCATGACGGATGATCTCGCGCGGCCCGGTCTCGCAGTCGAATGCCACGAGAGGCAAGCCTGCACCGCGCGCCTCCATGAGCACGAGCGGGAGTCCCTCGCTCGTCGACGCAAGGGCGCCGATGGAAGCCCGAGCCCACTCTCTCTCGATGGCGTCCGTCGGCGGGAAGATCTCCACCTGGGCCGCGATGCCGAGGTTCCGCGCCATCTTGAGGATCCGCTCGTGCTGCGGGCCGTCACCGAAGAGTCGGAGCCTCCAGTCCGGGTAGTCGTCAGCAACCCGCCCGAAGGCGCGTACGAGGTTCACGAAGCCCTTCGCACCGACGAACCTTCCGGCGGCCATCACCACATGCTGCGTCACGCTGCTCTGCGGCCGCGCGATCGCGGGAAGGGCATTCGGAATCACCTCGATACGAGGTGCGCGATCCCCGAAACGGGCGGCGAGCCAGTCCGCACTTCGCTCGGTGAGGACCACCAGGGCGTCCACCCGAGGGCTGTGGCGCAGCACAGGAACTCCTGTCACGCCACGGGAGATCGAGTTGCGGTGCTCCTGCTGGACGATACGAATATCGGCTGCGCAGGCATGGAGTGCGAAGACAGTGAGCGCCGGGGTCGTCGTGACGACCACGTCGGCCGTGCAGCGACGGAGGTAGTCGATGATCGGCGCGTCGGTGGAGAGGCAGAACTGCGAGTCCCATTCCGTCGGGATCATGAGGCTAGGAGATCCCGAGGGGCTCTCGAGCGAGGTCATGTAATCGACGGTCACCCGGTCCCCGAAGGAGAATCCGGGCTCGTCGAGTCGATAGACGCTCGCGACCACGACCTCGTGCCCCATGGCGGACATCGCATTCGTCTGCTCCGCGATGGCCCGCTCCGTCCCGGCCCTCGCATCCGCAGTGGTGAGCAGGTAGGTGATTCTCATGACTGCGTTCCTTCGGCGTCCTTCGAACGGCTGATCTCGATGGAGAGGTGCTGATCCAGGGTCCAGTAGGGGCGAACCCTGGTCGCACTGCCCGGATAGGGGCGGGCGACGGTCGCGCGGAGCCTCTGGGACGTGCGCGGGTCCGCCGCTCCGCTCCCGCTCCATCGCAGGCGGAGGCCATCCTCTGTGGAGGTGTCACGCACGGCCCAGACGTCCCATCGCGTGATGGAGTCGTCGGACTCCAGCCCCATGGCATCCCATTCCCCCGCGCCGAGTCTGAAGACTCGTCCGGCAGGAGTGCGGCCGGCCGGCGTCGCGCGCACACGATCGGTGCTGCCTCGACGACGGAGCTCCACTCCCCAGTCCCCTTCGAGCATGGGCTCGACGTTCAGTGTGATGATCCCGAGCGCGCAGTTCAGCGCGGTGACGGCAGGGAGCCTCTCCTCGATGGACTCCGCATTCAGGCGAGCGCCACGCAGCACCTCGTGGACCACCCATCGCTCGTCGCCGACGCGTCCCTCGTTGCGCGTCGCGACGACGACGCCGCGCTCGTGAAGAGCGAGCGGGCTCACTCTCGAGGCAATGCGGGCATGGAGCCGGTAGCTCCGCTCCGGAAGCTCCCTCAGATCCACCACACCATGCGCTGGGCCGGGCAGGGCTCGGGCGTGGCTGATGATCTCCCGCCCCTCCGAGGAGTCGGGGATGAGCACCAGGGCCTCGACCTCCGCATCACTGCGCCAGTTGAGGAAGGCTCCACCGTCCAGGATGACCTCGGTGGGTATACCCGTCCGTCGAGAGCTCCGGTTCCGACGTGCGGCCTTGTTCAGAAGAGCTCGCACACTCGCACGAAGGCTCTTCAGAAGAGTCTCCGTCATTGCAGGATCACGCGGGCCCTGCTGTTCGGGGCGTGATGGGGCTGTCGGGTCGACAGGGGGACGGGCCACGTGCGAACTTCCTTCTCGCCGCCACTGGGGCGGTCGACCGGGACGAGGCGCTCTCAGGTGAATTCCAGGGAACGCGGAAGCAAGCCTAACGTGACATCGGAATGAACGAGGGCATGCCACGCGGCACCGTTCTACGGAGCCGTAGCAGGGGTGCGACGCATTCCCCCGGGTCACCGCAAGACCCGACTCACCCCTCCAGCCGCAGGCCCGCCAGCACCTGGTGAGCGAGCAGCGGGGCCTCGTCCTCGGTGACGTCGTGGAGCTGGACGGAGAAGGTCTCCTGGCCTCGGTGGACCATGACGCCGACGGTGTGGGTCCCGTCGATCCCGAGGCCGACGGCTGCGACTGCGAGCTCCGCCCCGGACACCTCGGCGCGGGCGACGTGGCGGGTGCCGCTGAGCGGGTACGGGCTCGGGGCGGCCAGCAGGCAGCGCATCACGGAGCCGCGGCGCTCCCCGTCCCGGAAGTCGAGCCCGACCTCGCTGATCGCCGGCTCGCCGAAGTCCGCAGGCAGCGAGACGACGAAGTCGAGAAGCGTGTGCTCCTGCCAGTCGCCGGGGACCTCGGTGGCTTCGACCACGGGGAGCGCGGCAGGGTCCTCGAGGTGGACGGTGGGCGCGGCGTTGACCGAGAAGACCATCAGAGCGCTGCCGTTCTCGGCGTCGAGCCCCAATCCGAAGGACACGGTGCGCACGAGGAGGTCGCGGCCGTCATCGGTCTCGATCGGGAGGGCTCCTTGCGCGGAGGCGAGCACCAGCGGGCCACGGATCTCAGGCAGGTCGAGCATCTCCACAGCGGTGGCGGACTGGAGGACGTGCATGCGTGGGCCGTCCGAAGGGTACTCGCGCGGCGTGAAGCCGTACCGCTCGGGGAGCCCCTCACCCCCGGAGAACATCCCAGAGACGGGCACCTCGGCGAAGAGCTCGTCGAAGGAGGGCAGGAGCTGCTCGGACACACCCAGGCGCTCGACGAGCGCAGCGGAGACCTCGCCGGAGCGGGAGTTGTCTGCCTCGAGCAGGAGCGGCGTGTCGAGGATCTCGAGGATGGTCTGGACGAGCACGCCGGTGGCGGCGCCGACCGTCACGTCGCGGCCGCCGAAGAGCTCCTCGGCGGCCGGGTCCACGGACAACGGCTCGTCGGTGAGCACAGGGGAATCCTCGGCGAAGCCTGGGGACACCCAGGTACCGAAGCGGTCCTCGCGGTCCAGCTGACCGGGCACCAGGCCGACCTCGCGATCGGCGGCCGCGAGGTCGAGGGGGACCAGGGCGAGGTCCTCCGCCGCAGCCCAGCCGTCGAAGGTGGTGCCGGGCTCCGGGGCGGGCTCCGAGGTGCCTCCCCCGTCGCTTCCGGCATCGCTCGGCGCCGGCTCCGCCCCTCCGGCCGGTGCCTCGTCCTCGCCCGGCAGCAGGGAGCACGCCCCCGCCGTCGTCGCCACACCCAGGGCCCCCAGGCCCGTCAGCACCGTGCGTCGTGCGGTCGTGCGCGCGGTCGTGCCCGTGCTCATCCCTGGATCCCCCCCTGCTCGGCCCGTCGGCCGAGTTCTCGTGCATATGTTCAGAACAGCATGATGCACGAAGAACGGCGGCGGGGGGCCCACGAGGGGCGCCCCCCCCCCGGGGGGGGGCCGGGGGGGCCCCCCGCGGCGCAGCCCCCCACCCAGGGCGCGGC
>CAZHSL010000077.1:0-973 GCA_964535185.1 uncultured Corynebacterium sp. | reverse complement strand
AACATTTTGCGCCCTTCTCAGGGGGGGGGGGCCCCCCGGCGGCCCCCCCCGCCGCCGTGTGGGGACCGGGTGGGTCAGCGCGCGGCGCTGCCCTCGACGTAGTCCGAGTCGATGGACTGCGCGCTCCAGGAGAACATCTTGCGCAGGTCCTTGCCGACCTTCTCGATCGGGTGCTCGGCCTCTTCGGCGCGGAGCTTCTTGAACTCCTCGGCGCCGTTGTCCTGGTCGTCGATGAAGCGCTTGGCGAAGGCGCCGGACTGGATGTCGGCGAGGATCGCCTTCATGTCGGCCTTCGTCTGGTCGGTGACCACGCGGGGGCCGGAGACGTAGTCGCCGTACTCCGCAGTGTCGGAGATCGACCAGCGCTGCTTGGCGATGCCGCCCTCGTTCATGAGGTCGACGATGAGCTTGAGCTCGTGGAGGACCTCGAAGTAGGCGATCTCCGGCTGGTAGCCGGCGTCGGTGAGGGTCTCGAAGCCGGCCTGGACGAGGTGGCTCATGCCGCCGCACAGCACGGCCTGCTCGCCGAAGAGGTCGGTCTCGGTCTCCTCGGTGAAGGTGGTCTTGATGACGCCGGCGCGGGTGCCGCCGATGCCCTTGGCGTAGGACAGGGCGAGGTCCCAGGCGGAGCCGGTCGCGTCCTGCTCGACGGCGACGATGTCCGGGATGCCGCGGCCGGCGACGAACTCGCGGCGCACGGTGTGGCCGGGAGCCTTCGGAGCGATCAGCAGCACGTCCACGCCCTCGGGCGCCTCGATGTAGCCGAAGCGGATGTTGAAGCCGTGGGCGAAGGCGAGCGCCTTGCCCTCGCTCAGGTGCGGCTGGATCGACTCGGCGTAGACCTTCCGCTGGTCCTGGTCCGGGGTGAGGATCATGATGAGATCCGCCCACTCGGACACCTCGGCGACGGTGCCGGTCGTGAGGCCCTCCTCCTGGGCCTTCGCGGCGGACTTCGAGCCCTCGCGGAGGCCCA